>CAJTXV010000007.1 GCA_910584255.1 uncultured Bacilli bacterium | reverse complement strand
TCTACATAAAAAAGACAAATAAGTAATTTCTTTTACCTATTTGTCAACAGTCTTTAAAAAGTTAATAATATCTCAAGATATTATTAACTTTTTTATGATTTTTTATCTTTCATCTAACAATGAGTATCCTCTAAATTTTCTCCTGATACCTTTCCCACTACTAATAAATTGTAAAATATTTTCATCATCATATGATCAAAAGTCATGTGAACATCCTCTGTCACTTGCATATCCATAATATCTGCATGCATCCTATAATCTGCTATTTCTTTTAATTTTCCACCTGTATATCCCGTAATCCCAATTACCTTAGCACCTTGCTCTTTTGCATATTCTGTAGCGTATAAAACATTTTTCGAATTACCACTACCTGAAATTCCAATCAATAAATCGTTCTTTGTAATTTTATTTCTTAATTGAAAGCGGAAAACCTCCTCATACCCAATATCATTCGCAATTGCCATTAAGGTAGCTACATTATCATTTAAACAAATAAAATGAAATTTATTTTCAACATATTCACTAATTCCCTTATTAAAATCATTTTGAAAATGAGAAGCTGTAGAAGCACTTCCACCATTTCCACAAATATAAATATTACCACCCTTTTGATAGGTTTCATAAATTTGATTCATTGCATCATTAATTTCCTCATAGTTGAGACTATCAATTACTTTTTTCTCTCTATCATAATACTCTTTGATTGCTTTCTTAAAATCCATGATTATTTCCTCTTTTCTAAAATTTTATAAACCGCTTGTTCTAGGTCATCCGCAACTATATCAGGCTCTACTTCATATTTACCATCCTTACCTGCTTCACCCGTCATTAATAAAATCGACTGCATACTTGCATTTTTACCTAACATAATATCGACTGTAGAATCACCAATAATATAAGAATTAGAAACATCAATGTGATACTTTTCACAAGCTCTTTCAACCAGTCCAGTTTTTGGTTTCCTACAATCACAATCAAATTTCAATTCAGGAACCTCTCCCTCATACCCTCTATGTGGGTGATGTGGACAATAGAAAATATCATCCACATAGACTCCTTCATTTCCTAGTAAAGTTTCTAAATGTCTATGAATTCCTTCTAATTCTTCAAAAGTAACTTCTCCGCGAGCAACTACTGCCTGATTTGTAATTACGATACAAAGATACTCTGAATTATTAATATTATGAATGGCTTGGACAACCCCTGGTAATAACTCTAAGTCTTCTTTTCTTCTCAAGAACCCAACATATTTATTAATAGTTCCATCTCGATCAAGAAAAATACATTTCTGGGGATTAGACAAATTTCTAGATTCCACAAGTCCACTAAGGAAATCTTCATTTACTGCATGATATCTTTCAGGAGTCCCCATATCTTTTGCATATTCTGTAGATTTATAAGTGTAAAGATGATAACCATTTTCAATCATTGGTATAATGACTTCATTTTCTAAATCCATCTTCCTAGGTTCAGAAATAAAATCAAATACTTTTGGAGAAAAAATAAATATTCCTGCATTTACATTATTTTTATAGTCATATTCTCTAGCTGTTCTTTTGGAATCAATTCCTGTAATTTGATTCTCACTATTATTTTCTACCAGTACACTATCATATGGATGAATATTTGGATGAACAAACAATGTAGCATCTGAATGTTTTTTCTTATGATAATTCACCATTCGAGTAAAATCTACACTTAAAAAGACATCTCCAAACAAGAAGATAAAATCATCATCCATCTCTTCTTTTAAATAATATAAAGCCCCTGCTGTTCCCAAAGGACTAGTTTCTTCTAAATAGTGTACTTGAACACCAAACTTACTCCCATCTTGTAAATAATCTTTAATTACATCTCCTAAATGTCCAATTACTACTGTAATATCTGTTACTCCTGATTTTTTTAAACATTCTATTTGATGCTCAATCATAGGACGCTCTACAATAGGTAACATAGATTTAGGGATATCAGTTGTGATGCTACTAATTCTAGTTCCCTTTCCTCCAGCCACAATTACTGCTTTCATTTTACAACTTCCTTTCTGTAAATAATTTGTAACTTACTGATAGTATAACTTAAAATAATAGTAGTTACAACTACTATAAGGTCAAACTTTTTAGATTCGGTACCAAATGAAACTAAAAAGTTATTCTCAATCAAATAACGGTAAAAGTAAATGATTGCCATATGAGTATAAAAAATAATAGTTGACATTTTTCGAAAAATTAAAGTAGAAGTAGTTGAACTTTTCATATTTTTCCATATCAGAAAAAGAACAATAATCATTGGAATATGCATAACTAAAAAATCATACTCTATCGTTTTAGAAAGATTATCAAATAAAAATCTACTTTCTAAATAAGTTCCTAATATTACACTAGGCACCAAAACTACCCCCCCACTTGTTTATTTTATAATCCCTATAGAACTTTCCAATCACATATCCAAGAGAAAAGAATAAATACCCTGAAAAAAGTGGATTTCTATTATGATAGAAAGTGGTAGATAAATAACTAGAAAGTTCAGTGAAAAAAAAATTTTGGGGTAAAAAAGAATAAGTAGTAAAGGACAAGCCTACTAAATAAAGTAGAAGCGAAATAAAGATACTAAAGATTATTGCCTTTTTATTAGATTGTATGTGTGTAATCAAAATCATAGAAAATATCAAACTGCCAATAAACCAAACAACACTAGTAGCAACACTCAATAAACTAAGTCTAAACATCTGATCAAAAATAAAGGTTAGAGGCATTTGATCCATATAAAACTGTAATAAAATATAAAATATTCCTAGAAAAACATAGGGAATCCATAATTTTTTTAATCTTTTAGTTAAATCCTTTTTTGTATATTTTGTAATAGCAAAAAAGTATCCAGAGCATACAAAGAAAAAAGGAACTGCCAATCGAAACACCATTTGTTGTAAGTAAAAACCACAGGTTATTTTTCTACTAATACCTGTATGAATCAGCATAACACAACAAGCAAAAAAGAACTTTAAAAGATCAATACAAGTATAAGTTTCTCTTTCATTACCTAGCATGATTTTTAATATATTTTACCGTTTCTTGTACAGATTCATCAGAACTATGCTTTGCAGTCCATCCCTCACTATGAATTTTTGATAAATCATATTGAAACTTAGGTACATCACCTTTCCATCCAACATTTCCACCAGTGTATTCATACTCTACATCTTGAAGACCAAGTTCTTGACAAACAATATCAGCAATTTTAGTAACAGAAGTACTACCTTCTACACCAATGTTATAGACTTCTACTCCACCCTTTATACCTTGTGTCATTTTAAGAATTACTTCCACTAAATCTTCTACATAAATATAAGGTTTAGATTGAGTTCCATCCCCAAGAATTACTAAATGATTAGGATTATTATGAAGTTTTTTCGTAAAGTCATAAATAACTCCATGTGTAAGATTAGGACCAATTACATTTGGAAATCTAAATACTACAACATTCATTTCATTCATATAAGCATAAGAAGAAATAATGGATTCACTAGCAAGCTTTGCACCACCATAATAAGAAATTGGTCTTAAATTTCCCATATCTTCTTTTAATAACTCATTTGTTCTATTTCCATAAATTGCAGAAGTGGAAGCAAAGAAGTAGTCTTTTACGCCTTTCTTCCGAGCAATTTCTAAAGAAGCAAAAGTAGTTTCTAATGTATTATGAAAATCAATTGTTGGATTTTTGCCACCCTTCTGAATATCAGAATTAGCAGCCATATGATAAATGATATCTACAGTTTCATTTTCTAATTGTGATAAAATGGATTCTACCTCTGTGATATCCTGTTTGATAAATCGATAATTAGATTGATTTAAAAAATCTTGAATATTTTCTTCTGTTCCTAAAGTAAAATCATCGATACAAATTACCTTATTCCCTTGTTCTAATAATTTTCTTGTTAGATGACAACCAATAAATCCAGCGCCACCAGTGATTAATACCGTTTTCATATATATCCTCCTAACTTACAAAAACTGGAATTGTTCCTTGATGATCAAATTTAAAATCTAGTAACCTTAATTGTGGTAAACTTTCTATTACTTTTTTCTGATTTTCCTTTGGAACATAAAATAATAAGAAACCTCCACCCCCAGCACCTAACAATTTTCCACCAAGTGCACCATTTTTTCTGGCAATTTCATAACATTCATCTATCATTGGATTTGAAATTCCAGAAGCCATTGTTTTCTTTAATAACCAACTCTCATGTAAAATCTCTCCTAAAGCATCTACATTTCCATTTTCTAATTCATGTTTTAGTTTTTTTGTAAGACTACAAATCTTCTGTAAATTTTTTTCTTTATCGCCACTACTTACATTTTTTGATTGTTCTTTTAAGATACTAGAAGCAGAATGAACTCCACCCACGTATAACATAATTAAATTCTCTTCCAATTTATGAAAGGCTTCCTTTGGCATTAAAACAGGTTCTACATAAACAGTACCATCTGGATTAAATTGATAGTAATTTAATCCACCGTAGGCTGCAGCATATTGATCTTGTTTACCAATCGTATTTCCTAACTCTTCAATTTCAACTTGACAAGCACGACTTGCAAGTTCTTCTTTCGTTACAAATTTTCTTTTGTAACAAGAAAGAGCATTTAATAAACCAACGGTAAAGGAACTAGAAGAGCCAAGGCCTGTTCCTTGTGGAATATCTGCAATCGATGTAATTTCCACTCCCTTAATTTTACAGTCTGTTAGACATTGCTTAAAAATTGGATGTTCAATATCTTTTATTTTCTTTACTGTCTCCGTTTTTGAATATTTTAGTACAGTCATTTCCTCTTGAAATGAAGTATGAACTGTAATATACATATATTTATTGATTGTGCTACTAAGTACACATCCGCCATTTTTTTCATAAAAACTTGGCAAATCACTACCACCGCCACATAAACTAACCCGAAATGGTGTTCTTGTTATTATCATTATTCTACTCCTCGTTCATAAAATTAAAATTATTTTTTACTAATCCAACAAGTTCCTCTTGTTTTCTTTGATTATTATCCTTTATAGGATTTTTCAATAGTTTCAAAGTCTCATCTAAAATAGTTTCAGGATCAACAAAACGATTTTTATACTCTATCATATCTAGAATAGTTTCCAACTCCCTATTCTCACCCTTTAAAACTATAAACGGTGTATTAGTCATAAAAGAAACCATTGTATAATAGCAATCATCAGAAATTAGTAACTGAGCATCATCAATTAAAGAAATAGTTTCATCAATATTTGCCGTTTTAAATAACACTATATCTTTTCCAATTTTTTTAGACATACGTTCAGATATTAAATGTTGATTATCATTTTCTTGATTTTTTCCATCCCAATATAAAACATATACTTTTTTCTTTGTCTGTTTATAAATTTCATAGAGACTATCTTCATAATCCTTAGAAATATCACCAAAAACACAAACTACTATGTAATCCTCTTTTAGTTCCAAATCAAAATAAGTATAATACTTTTTTACATAGAATGGCAAAAGATGAAAAGCAAAAACCACAGTTTCTAATTTTAAAGTGGATAACCTCATGAAAGAATGATAATCGCGTACAGTAAAATAATCAATATTAGGAATTACTGTTGTTAATATTTTATCATAAATTTCTTGCTCTTTCACACTAATATTTTGAGTATAACTATTTTGATCAATATAGGTATTAATACATGCTATATGCTTATGAAATTCGCATTTTGCTAAATAAATGAAGTAAAGTATATAAAAGGTCTCTTCACTATACGTAAGTGAATAATCGGTTCCATCAATTACAACCCAATCAATGTTTTCTATTTTGTTTATAAGTTCTTGATTATACTCTATAAAAAGATTTTTATAATGATCGTCAAAAAACTTTTCTACCTTAAAAAAATCATCTTGTAAAAAGTTTATCTGATTGATATTCATAGATTCTACATTCATAAAACCTTGATTTAGATGTCTTTGAGTTACAAAATCATTAATAGAACTACCGAAACCACTCTTTCCTAAGATATTACGAATCAGTAATGCTTTTTGAAACCTTGTATTATAAACATTTTGGTTTTTTATTTCTAATAAAATTTGATTTTTCAACTCATTATTATAATCGTTAATTAAGTATCTCTGATCATTGATAACTTTATAGGTTCTTCTTTCAAAACTGCTTAGTATAGGACGATAAATTGGTCTAAGTATTGCTTTGATTCCTTTTTTTATGCAATGTAAAGAACTTGTATACCAGCCATTTTTTTGATTTTTATCTTCGATATTAAAAAATTTCCTTAATACATGTTCATCATAAAAATTTTTCTTTTGATTTGCAATCATTATCTTTTCATATAATTTATTTCGAATCTGAAGTGCACCATCAAGGTCAACAGTCTTACCAATAATTTCCTTACGTCCCTGTAGAAGTTCTAATTCATTATCTGTAAGTTCTATTCCTAAATATTGCCTACATTGATTTTGAATAATTTTTTTATGGGAAGCATGCATTTTTTCCTCGTTAGAACCACCTGTAAGACTTTGTTTAGAAGCTCTATATTTTAACAATACCTCATCTAAATTGGCAATTTTAAAATACTGAATTGCCCTACTCCATAATTCATAATCCTCAGTAAAGTAATCAGGATTATATCTAAGATTATATTTATCAAATAATTCTTTTCTCATCATAATGCTAGGATGACAAATTGTAGAAAATGAAAGCATCTTTACTTTTACTTCTTCCGAGTCTACTGGAATATATTCAAAAATGCCAGACGCATACATAAAAAACTCTGCCCTAGTTCCACAAGCACCTATATCCGGATTTTTTTCCATAAATTCCACTTGTTTTTCTAACCTTTCAGGTAAGGAAATATCATCATCATCCATTCTCGCAATATATTTTCCTCTTGCTAAATCAAAACCTACATTTAATGAGCGTGGAAATCCTAATTTCTCCTGATTCTTAATAATTCTAATTCTTTTATCATGATAAGAATTTAAAATTTGTTCTAACTTTTCCTGGTTTTCACAAAATTCTAATACAACAATTAATTCTAAATTAGGATACGTTTGATTTAAAATGCTTTCTACTGCTTCTTTTAAGAAATCATAACGATTATAGGAAGACATTAATACAGATACTAATGGATTCTCGTCCTTATTAGAAAATTGAATTTTCTTCCACTCGTTATAGTTTTCTACCCACTCAGGAAACATGTTCTTGCATTCTAAATCATTCCAAAATTTTCTAGAATCATAGGCATGAATAATAGATGCATCTTTAGTATAATTCAGATCCAATGGATGACAGAAAAAACGATGGGCATCAATTTCGTGTATCTTCAATTGATATTCTTGAATTAATAAATTTAAAACAGCATTATCATAGTATTTTATTCTTTCTCCATACTCATTTGCTTTTCTATAGCACCATGAACTCATTTCAGAATATTTCTCCAACTGATCACTCAATATCATTAAACCAAAATAATACATGGGTTCAAACATATTATATTCTGGAATCAATTTAAAAAAATTATGTTCCACTAAATAATCTTTAGACTTTACTAAAGCTATACTATCGGTATTTACATAATCCAATAAATCTAACTGACTTTTCTGAAATAGTACATCTATATCATGCCAAATGACCTTTTCATAATAATCTAACAGTTTAAAACATTCAAATTTAGCAAAAGTTGTAATCCTATATTCTTTTAATTGTGATTCAAAAGAGGAATTAATTACAACCTCAGAACTTACCTTTTGAAACACACAAGGAAGAATTTGATTCAATTGACTTTGGTGTCTTTCACTAACATCCTCATGATATATAATAATATTATCCCAAAAAGTCTTATCATGTTTTTTTAAACCAATTAAAGCATTAGCTAACATATCTGTATAAGTATCTGTAATGGCAAAAACAATTGCTATCTTCTTTTTTTTATCTTTCATGATATATCACCTTACTTTCTAATTTATTGGATTTTTAGACTTTTTATAAGATTCATCTAAATTCTTATTCCACATTACACCCCGTTTTTTTATAGAAGCAGGAAGTCCCGCAATCAAAACATTTTTTTCATTAAATTCTTTATTTACAAGAGAACGTTCTGCAATAATTGCATTTCCTTCAATCAAACACTTAGGTAAAAATACTACCGAATCACAAACCCAAATGTTATCTTTTAAAACAATATTAGAATCTATATTTAACCTTTTTCTAGTTTTAATATCATATATTAGATGATCATTTCTTCCCCTAAATGTAATATATCCGCCAAACAAATTAGAATTTCCAATTTTAATATAACCATTTTCTTGAATAGGACATATAATCTTAATCTGTTCTCCGTTAAAAATATTATGATTCCCTATCTCTACTAACACCTTTCTAGGAAAAATATTGGGAGAGCACAACCAATATGAAACAAATAAGTCATTATTTATAACATTGTCTTTACCGATTTTAAAGACATTTTCTTCTCCCCACAAATTAATATAAACTTTGCCATTTCCTTTGGTAGAATGTAAATAGATTTTATGTCCAATTCCACTGCCCTGAGTTTGAATAATAAAATTCTCAAGTTCACTAGAATTCATAACTCTTTTATCATTCATGTATATCTCATTATTCAAAAAAATAGAATCTTCTTCATAAGTCTCATTATCTTTTTCAAACGAAGTACATAAACTCCTTTGACTTCGACTTTTTCCACATAAACCTAAAATTTTTTTACTAAACACTCTTAGCATAAAACCTCCCTCTATTTAAGTATAAAGCAAAAACAATAATATCTCAAGAAATATGAAGGTTTTTGTCTAAAATATTTGAAAGGGAAAATAAAAAGAAAAGTACAATGTATTTAGGTTTCATTGACTTTTCTAATACGTCATAAAAAGATGTCTTTATTTTTTATATACCTTTTCTCTCTCCAGTTCTTCCATGAATCGATCTACTGCATCCTCCCATTTAGGAAGTGACTTAAATCCATTCAACTTGAGACGTACCTTACTAAGTTTTGAGCATTCTGGGCGTATAGCAATCGTTAATTTTCTTCTCTCAATTTCTGCTTTTTCATACTGTGGTTTGTAATATTCCTCTGTTGATACAGGATGAACTTGTGTATTAGTACCTTTTAAAATATACTGAGCAAATTCACTCCAACTACAAAATCCTTCATTAGTCGCATGATAAATTCCATACTTTTCTTCTTCTGACATATCCACAAGTAATCTTGCTAAATCAATTGTATAAGTAGGACTTCCAAATTGGTCATTTACCACACTCACACTTTCTTTAGATTCCGCAAGTTTTAACATTGTTTTTACGAAATTTCCACCATGAATTCCAAATACCCATGAAACACGTACAATATATGTCTTTGGATTACATCGAGCAAATGCTTCTCCTATATACTTAGTGGTTCCATATACACTTTGGGGGTTAGGTTGATCCGCTTCATTATAAATCCCATCTTTTTTTCCATCAAACACATAATCTGTACTCACATAAATCAACTTAGCGCCAATTTCTTTACAAGCTTCTGCAATATATTTAGTTCCAAGACTATTTACTTGATAACATTCAGTACGATTTTCCTCAGCAAGATCAACCTTCGTATAGGCAGCATTGTGAAAAACAACATCTGGTCTCACTTCTGTAATAATTTGATGAACAGACTCCTCGTCCGTAATATCCATCTCATGTCGTCCAAAAGCAATAATATCTTCATCCCTGATATCACGTGACTTTAACTCACGAACAACGTCATACCCAAGCTGCCCATTCACACCAGTTACTAAATATTTCATTCCATGTTCTCCTTCTCCGATAAACTTTTATTATGATTTAAAAATTATGTTTATTATAATAAAAGTTTGCTTTACTTTTAGATAGAACTGGATGCTTTGTATCTTTATCAGACAGAATAGGTTCTACACCATTAAGGCCCCAATCTACTCCGATTTCTGGATCATTCCATAAAATACCTGCATCATCTGGACCAGAGTAAAAATTATTTACTTGATAATTAAATTCTGCATTATCTGTTCTTGTAATAAATCCATGTGCAAACCCTTCAGGCACAAGTAATTGTCGTTTGCTTTTTTCATCAAGTCGTACCATAATCCACTCTTTATAAGTTGGAGATCCGATTCTTAAATCAACCACCACATCATCAACAGCCCCTCTTGTACATTCTACTAACTTTGCTTGTGTTGTTGGTGGGGTTTGAAAATGCAATCCACGAATCGTATTCTTACAAGCCGTAAAAGAACGATTTCCTTGTACAAAATGATAATTTAGTCCAGTCTCAAGAAAAGTTCTTTCACTATAAAACTCCATAAACCATCCTCTATGATCTCCATGAACGTTAGGTTCAACGATATAACAGTCTACTAATGGTGTACCTTTAATTTTTGTCCCATTTTTTGTAATAAATTCTTCCATAATACCCTCCTATAATTAAGTATATAATAAATACCTATATTCTTCAAGAAATATAGACATTTTTAGCAAAAAAAGAAAAAGAAACAACTTTGAATTGTCTCCTTTATTTTCCAAATAAAACCAATAATGAATAATTTCCCACTATATTGCTTCTTTATATTTTGTATATAATGGATGATTATATTCTATGATTTTAAAATATGCCAAACGAGTTGTAATAAAACACATAGGAATATTATTCTTTTTACTAATTTTCAATAATTCTTTTTCATCAATATTAGACTTTATATTTTTCCAAATTGAATCTGGTATCATTTGATTTTGTGCAAATTCATCTGCACGATTCTCCTGTTTACTATCTCCTTCAATGATTACCTTATTTTTACCCTGATTAAAATCAGTCTTTAAATGACCCAATTCATGATATAAAGCATAATAAAATGATGCCTTATCTTTATATAATTTTGTTAAATAAATCGCAGGATTTTTTCCCTTTACTTTAAAGCTTCCTCTAATTTTACTACCCTTTAACGCTTCCTCAATAACAAGATATATACCATAATTATTCAATATTTGTTTCAATTTTTCTATATTTAACGGTTTCATTCTTTCTTTTTCTAAAAATGCTATCATTTTATAAAGTGAATTATTATCATATTCTTTTACTTTTTGATTTTTAGAGAGTTCATCACATCTAGCTAACCACAAAATTAATTTATAATAATCTTTTGTATCTTTCTTTTTAAATAAAACATGTTTTTTAAAACCATCTAAGCAATCAAAATTTCTAAATTTTATAAAATTCAAGATATCATTTGCCATTTGATAAGTATCACTTTTATTTTTAAAGTGAATCCAATTCAATTTTTCAGCTTCTTTATATTCGTAATTATTAATATATTTTTTTAAATTATCTTCTGTACGAAATTTTTCCAAAAAATATCTTTTATTCTTCTTTTGCTGTTCTATTTTAAAAATAAAATCTGCACTAATATCTGTAAGTGAACTAATTGCATATATAAGTTCATCACTCATATCAATATTTTTATTTATAATCTCATTGAGATGCTTTGGGGTTATTCCTAACCTCAAAGCAAATTCTTTCTGTGAAATATTATAAAGTTCAAGATAATCTTTTAGATAATTTCCAAAACCAATGATCATATTACCCCTCCCCATAATGTTTATCATCTACCTGAACAAATCGAACAGTATCAATTTCTACTAATTTGTATGGTTGTTCACCTACTGGTATAATCCAAAGTCTTATTTTCTTATTCAAATGTATTGTATAGATTCCCTTTAAATTTCCACTCTTTTGTTCAAGTTTAAAGTGCCTCGTTAACGAATTATCCATTACCTCCTGAAAATTAGAATGGCTATAAATTAGTAGTTTGAACTTTTCCAATTCTTCTAGTTCATCATTTTTATGATCTTTTCTAAGTTTCTTAACATCTCTTTTATATCTTGATGCCTCTTCATCGATGCTCAAGTTTACTTTTCCTCCTTTCTTTTGATTACTATATATTAACATATTGTGTTTATATATGTAAATAAATTTTGTTAATTTTGTTAATTTTTTTTATTATTTTTGAAACTAATCCTCATTCTAACTATATGATAATCCATCTTCCTTTTTTGACACCTACTTTTTTATATGCACTATCTTTAAATAAGTTATATACATCCATCAAAGACACAAAAAAAGTACAAATTCTCACCTGTACCTTGATAAACAAATCATTTAGCTCCTAATTTTTTCATAACCTCTGTATCCCCACAATCATCCAGTTCCTTAGTATCAATCTTAATTCCATCATACTCATGATAAACATAAACACAAGCTATATTCCAAATAGCATCACATAAAAATTCTGGAATTGACATTAGTTCATATAAAATATCCCTTTTACTATAATTTTCATATAAATCAATGTGATCTAAAAACACTTCTGATTCATCCGAACAACTTTCTAAAAATTTAGATGCAGCATAATCCTTTCCAGCAATTTCCAACAACAACTTTTCTGCATTATCATAATCAAAATTTGTTAAATTCTGAATGAATCCCATAATATTTAATACAATTGCATCCTGAAATTTATAAAAACAATCCTTTTCCTGATGTCTTGACTGACTTTCAATACTTCTCAATATATGCTCTAATTTTACATCAATATTATAAATATCCAAATCTTGCTGATGAATTGGAAATTTTTCTAATAACCATTCATTAACACTATCACTCAGTGACTTGATAATGTTTACCTTAAAAAGTCCATACATTTCTCTAAATCGGTAACATTCTTCAATCAAACGAATTAAAAAATCTTTATCAACACTTACTAATATTAAAAGATCCTCTTTATTTTTAACATCAGTTAATTGACCTAAAAATTCCGTATCAGAATCATCTGCTATACACTGTTTTTGACGATATAAAGCCAATTTATAAGCATCCAAATACATAATAAAAATCAAATACTCACGATATAATTTTTTATAAGGGTTACTGGTAGTTTCCAACTTGTATAATGTATTTGCATAAGAACTAGCACTTTCTCGAATACTTAGCCCACACTCTATACTAGCATCTATATGTTTTCCAAATATATTTCTTATTTCTTGATTATAGTTTTCCATAATTTCACCTAAAATCGAATTCCCGTACTTTTTCCTTTTATTTAGGCATTAGTATACTACAAAAAAATAAAAAGTACCAGAAAAAAAACGAGTATTTACTCGTTTCTAAACACTCCATGTTGATTACAACCAAAGATAATTTCTGCACCTTCTTGATTTTCTAAAGTAATATCGACTGGTACTTCTTTAGAAAGTTTAACAATGACATATTGATTTTCTTTTCCATAAGCAATAAAATTTAAATGATGTTCCTTTGTCATTCCATGTTCTGAAGTTAGATGAATCTGGTTTTCCTTTTCTTCCACTAGTAATCTATGCTTTCCCTCTGCATTCTTAATTTCTTGCCCATTTAGTTTTTCCCCACAACAAGTTACAACATTACCTTCTGTTGCAATTACTACATTCCCACAAATAGGACATACATAAAATTTCATAATACACACCTCTTTCTTAATTTCTATAATAATTTAATTCCACCATCCACTCGAATGGTCTCTCCATCAATATATCTTGCTTTATCAGATGCTAAAAATAAAACAACTTCTGCAATCTCTTCAGGTTCTGCAAATCTTCGTAATAAAATTTTTGATTTTTCTTCCCTTAAATACTCTTTCGATAAATCTGCATTCATCTCCGTATCTACCCAACCTGGCGCTACCGCATTTACATTGACATAAGGAGAAAATTCAATGGCTAGATTCTTTGTCAAATTAATTAAAGCAGCCTTTGACGCATCATAATCTACACTGTACGTATACATCGTATCCATTCCATTCGTGGATGTAATATTTACAATTTTCCCATACTGTTGTTTTTTCATATAATTCCCAACGTATTTAGATACCAAATAAACTCCTACTAGATTGGTATCTAATGTATCATGCCAATCTTTAATTTTCCTTTCATTAAAATCGGCATCAATCGCAATTCCTGCATTATTTACTAAAACATCAATTCTACCATATCTCCTAATAATTTCCTCTACCATATTCTTAACAGCATTCTCCTTAGAAACATCTGCTTGAATACACATACAATCATGCCCATAACTAGAAATAATTTCGGTAATTGTCTCTGCTGACTTTGAATCATTTTTATAATTAACAATTACATTTGCCCCTTCTTTCGCAAACTTCACTGCAATACTTCTGCCAATTCCTCTAGAAGAACCCGTTACTAAAACTACTTTATTCAAAAAATTCATTGCCATCACTCTCCGAATTTATTTTATATCCATAAGTATTCATGATATAGTCAAATATTTCATTATACTCATCAATCACTGCCTGATTACAATCTACATATCCCAAAGAAAATTCATCTTGATAAGTATCTCTATAAATACAATCATCATAAACTACAATTCCATCTAACATTTTTTCAAGTATTACTTTTTCCTCTTTCTCTAGTCTATTCCTATCAATTAAATATAAACTGTAAGTATTAGAAACATGTCTTAATAATAATCGAAAAAAATAATTATTTTTTAAAATATTGTATTCTTCTTTGGTTAGAATAAACAAATCAATAACTCTCATCTGATTCTTTATCTCTACAATTTTCTCAGTCAAATAATTAATTTCTTTTAAAGAATCGTCATATATCTTATCATCATAAAAATTAATTACCTTCCTAGGAAAATTACTTTGTAAAGATTTATTTTTTCTAGATAACCAAGCATAAGTTTCACTAATAGATTCAAAATTGAAAATCCAATTATCAGGAACCCCCTTAATTTCTGTAAGATCATAAATAATATTATTATAATGATAGATATTTTCTAATAACTCATGAATTTTTTGTAAAAATATATGATAAATTCCTTTTTTAAATAAATATTCTTTTTGAACCTCTGTATAATTTGTTTCATCATGAATAAGGGATGTAACAATATAGTTAATTAAATGAGAATTGTTCTTAACTAATTGTTTTTTCTCTTTAATCACAATGATTGGCACATTATTTTTTATTGGTAATTCTAGAGTGTCTTCTGATTCTAAGTGAAAATAAATAAGATTCGTAATATCTTTTTCTATAGAATGCAAACTATCTGAAATAACATATTCTATTTTTTCTTGTTCAAAAAAATATTTTAAAGAATCTAAAAGATTATTTTGACGTTTTGTAACAATTAAAATTTTTCCTTCCACATATATCACCTATCTAAAAAGTAACACAATTTATGGTAAAAGTCTATAATACCCTTAATTTTGATATACATTTTTTAACGACTTTAATATACATTTTTTAACAATTTTAATATACAAATTTTAAAAATGTATTTTTATTATTCTATTTAAATTTAATACTTGACCTAATAAAGACAACCTTATCAAATAATAGAATAAATTGTTACATCTTTCTACTTGATTTCTATTTTCTTTTTCCCACCCATATAAGGTTGTAATGCCTTTGGAATACGAATTGAACCATCTTCATTTAGATTATTTTCTAAAAAAGCAATCAAGGCACGAGTCGATGCAAGGACTGTATTATTGAGTGTGTGAGCAAAATAATTGCCATTTTCTCCCTTAATACGAATTCCAAGACGTCTTGCTTGTGCATCCCCTAATGTAGAACAAGAACCAACTTCAAAATACTTCTTCTGTCTTGGACTCCATGCTTCTACATCACATGACTTTACTTTTAAATCTGCAAGATCCCCAGTACAACATTCTAATGTCCTAACTGGAATATCTAAATTTCTAAAAATATCTACCGTATACTGCCACATTTTGTTATACCAATCCATACTATCCTTTGGATCACAAATTACAATCATTTCCTGCTTTTCAAACTGATGCACTCTATAAATTCCACGTTCTTCAATTCCATGGGCTCCTACTTCTTTTCGAAAACATGGAGAATAACTTGTCATCGTAATTGGAAGTTCTGCTTGATTGATAATTTGTCCTTTAAATTTACCAATCATAGAATGTTCACTCGTCCCAATTAAGAATAAATCTTCTCCTTCAATTTTATACATCATGGCATCCATTTCTTGAAAAGACATAACACCATTTACAACGTCACTTCGAATCATAAATGGAGGAATACAATAGATAAATCCTTGATCAATCATATAATCCCTCGCATAATTAATCATCGCAGTAGAAAGTCTTGCGACATCTCCCATTAAATAATAGAATCCATTTCCACTGGTCCTTCCAGCACTTTCTTTATCTAACCCATTTAATCTTGTAATAATATCTGCATGATATGGGATTTCAAAATCAGGAACAACCGGTTCTCCGAACTTTTCAATTTCAACATTCTCACTATCATCCTTCCCAATTGGTACAGAATCATCTACCATTTGTGGAATTCTCATCATCTTTTCTCTCAAAATTGTACTAAGTTCTGTTTCCTTTTGCTCAATTTCTGATAATCTCTCATTAATTTCTACAACACGTGATTTTTTACCTTCTGCTTCTTCTTTTTTTCCATCACGCATAAGCTGACCAATCATACTACTAATTTCATTTCTTTCTTGACGAAGAGTATCTCCCTCTACCTGATAAGTACGTTTCTCTTCATCAATTTGAATCACTTCATCTACCAAAGGTAATTTTTCCTCTTGAAATTTCTTTTTAATATTTTCTTTCACTGCATCTTTATTTTCTCTAACAAATTTAATATCTAACATTTTTCTTCATCCTTTCTTTATGCACATTGCTTATTTTTTCTTACTTGATACAATTTTTTCATTTGTGGTGGATACTTCTTCTGATACCAATCCTGAAGTTCAGAAGAACATAGAGCCAATCGATCCTTGTCATAGTTATCTGTAATATCCACTGTTTTAAGTTCTATCGCAAGATCATTCCCACTATCAATAATCTTGTCAATTTCTTCCCCATAGCGAATTAATCGTTCTTCATCTGTTAATTTCTTATCTGTTTTTTCCTTAGTAACAATTTTTAAAACCTCTACAATATGTTCTGGTATTTTAATATCTAATAAATCATCAAAAGTAATATAAGGAATATCTTTTACCAAATCATGAAGTAATCCTACTACCTTCCCATCAGGTGTACTCATTCCACTCGAAACACGCATTAAATGTCCTAAGTAAGGTTGTCCATCTGCATCTTTTTTATCTTGAAATAGAATTTGAACTAACACCATACTTTTTAAATAGATATCACTACATTCACGAATTTTCTGTAATTTACTTTTTTCCATATATAACTCTAAATGATTCATACTTCCTCCAAAAATGACAAAAAGATGATACCACAAGGAGTGCTAAGCACGGTACCATCCTTTTTTTTACTTATTTAGATAACGGTTTTACCCGGAGCTGATTATGCCCTCGAAGGAGTAGATTAAATAATTTTTTATATCCGTTTTCACCAACCACGAACTCTCTACAAATAAAAGAATTATTATTGATTCCTCTAAGATTTAATACCATTATAAACAGAATCTAAAAACTTTTCAATAGATAAGAAAAAAGTTTCCAGAAAAAAAGCTATTAAATAGCTTCTACAATTAATTTAATGGCTGTTCTCTCTTCCCCATCAATTGTAATATCTGTAAATGCAGGAATGCAAACTAGATTTTTTCCAGAAGGTGCTACAAATCCTCTCGCAATGGCAATAGCTTTAATTGCTTGGTTTAAGGCACCTGCTCCTACTGCTTGAATTTCGACACTCCCTTTTTCACGAAATACATTAGCCAGTGCTCCTGCTACACTATTTGGGTTCGATTTTGTTGAAACTTTTAATGTTTCCATATTATTATAATCATTCCTTTCTATAGTTTAACTATATGAAAGAAAATGAAAAAAAAGACGAGATTTTGCGTCTTATATTTCTTCCGTATGAATTTCTTCTATACCACTTACAGGTGTAGGTGTTGAAACATTTGTTGCTGGCACTGCATTTGGTACAACTGGTTCTGCTACTTTGGAAACCTCAGGTGTAACTCCGCCATAAGGTTCATGATGTTCTTCTACGATTGGCATTTTTTGAGTTGCCTCTAACGGATCATTTCCACCATAAATAGTCTTTGGATTTTGATCAGTTGGAACAGTCTCAATTTTCTCCATTGGATTTTCTCCACCATATACAGAAACCATCGTTGGTTCTAAACTTTCTGTAGGTACCACTGTTTCTACCTGTGTTGTTACTGAAGGAACTACTGGCTCTGTAGGTACAACTTGTGGTTCTACTGCTGGAATTGGTTCAACAGCAGGTATAGATTCAGCAACAGGTGTAGATTCAACCATAGGAACAGGTTCAATAGCAGGTACCCCTTCTACAGTAGATGCTACCGAAGGAACAGACATAGGCTCCACTTTTGTCTCTGTAGGTAACTCAATCGATACAGGTTCAAGTGTAGTAGTTTCTGTTTCCACTGTAACTGGTTCAACAGATGGAACTGGCGTAATAGGTACCGATTCCACAGGTATAGTTACTTCTGTAGCTACTGGAGTAACTGGCACTGGAGGAACTTGTACAGGTGTAGGTTCTACAGATACAGGCTGAACAGGTGCAACTGGTTCAACAGGTGCAGCAACTGGTGTTGTATCCACAGAAGAACTCCCCATAGAATTCATCATCGTATCCATTTTTTTCGCATTCTTTTTGGCTTTCTTGTTACCAACAACAAATAAAATAATTGCAATTAATAATAAAACGACCCCTACTGTAACCAAAAGTCCAGGTATCGTAGTAAACCAATCTAAACTAAAAGCTAAAATCATATTTCCATCTCCCTTATTCTATTCTATTAAAATAATAACAAAAAAATATAAAAATTGCAATCTTTTTCATTAGGGAGATAAATTATAAATACACTAAAATTATATTTTATTTTTTAAAATATCCTAAATCAATATCCACTTTTCCTTTAATTCCATCAATTCTTCCTTGATTGGTTAATTGCCACATTAAATAATCCCCTTGATAATCTGTTTGTTTTGTATAATGAGCAAGCCATACATTGGAACTAAAAGGAGTCCAAATTTTCTCCAAGTAATTTTTACTTGCATAAAGCATGGGTTGATATCCCTTTTGCTTCACTACTTTTAAGAATGATTCTGCAATTTGATTTAAATCATAAAAACTGATTGAAAATGAACGAAACATAGAATAACATTCCCAATCAAACACAACTGGTAAATCTAAATCAAAACCTTTTAAATTCTGTACCACCCATTTTGCTTGTTCCCTAGCCTCTTTCTTACTAGAAGCATAAGAATAATAGTAAACACCAACAGGAATGGAAGCCTCTTTGGCACCCTTTATATTTTTTAAAAAATAATCATCTAGCTTTGATCCTTCTTTGGGACCTATCTGTGTTCCTAGGCGAATCATAACAAACTCGACTCCACTATTTTTTACTTGTTCCCAGTCAATATCTCCTTGCCATTTAGATACATCAATCCCAAAGGAAACATTCATATCTTTATATTGTTCTTTAACACTTAAAAAATCTATCGTAGGAGAAGAAGTTGAAATTGAAGTAGAATTAGTATCCTCCACTACACGCAAAGTAAAGTTCTGTTTCATAGAATTTCCACTACTATCCGTTGCAACAAAAGATAAAGGATATTCTCCAACTTGATTTAATGAGTATTCTCCCTCAATCGTACAACTCGGTGTCTTATCGTAATTATCCCCACATAAAATTGTATCTTTGAATGAATCACCACTATCCTTTTTTAACGTATAACTAGAAGAAAGAAAAACAAGTGGTGAGGTCGTATCAGAAACTAAAAGTCGAAAACTACTTTTTCGCAATCTCCCATAATCATTATAATAAGAAAAAGAAATAGCATATTCTCCTAACTTCGAAGTATCTATGACTTCATCTACTAATTTTCCATTTTCAATTCGAATAAAATCAGAAATTTTTGCTTTAGAATAAACTTCAGTCATAGAAAGTTCCTCAAAACTAAGAATTGTTTTTTCTTTTCTGAAAGGAATAAAATCAAAAAGAAAAAGACTGATGCCACCAAATAACAAAAAAAATACAATCAAAAAAATAACAATTCTCTTTTCCTTCTTTTTCACTTTAAACCTCCTTAAACTGATATTAGTATACCTATTCTGATTATTTTCATTCAAATGTGTAACTGATTTTTTAAACTAGAAAATTCTTTCCAGATTCCATGATTCTCTGGGTACCTTTCAAATACCATTTTTTCTTTTGTAATGGGATGAATAAAAGAAAGATGATAACAAGATAGGGCAATTTGTTTTTTATCTTGCTTTCCATATCTTTGATCTCCATAAAGTGAAAAACCACGAGATGCAAATTGAACTCGTATTTGATGATGTCTTCCTGTCTTCAAAAAAATTCGAACAAGACTTAAATTTTTTTTTTCTTCTAATACTTCATAATTTAAAACTGCTTCTTTTCCTTCTTTTTCACTCGTAACAATCGTATTTTGATTTTCTAATTTTTTTAAATAATCCCTAAATTCGCCCTTTTTTTCAGGTAAAATCCCATTTACTACTGCCAAATATTGTTTTTCTACTCTAGAAGTACGCACTTGTTCTGAAATTCTAGAAGCTGCTTTACTCGTTTTGGCATAAACCATAACTCCAGAAACAGGTCGGTCCAACCGGTGAATTAAACCAACGTAAACATTTCCTGGTTTTTGATACTTTTCTTTGATATAATTTTTAATCATTGAAAGTTGATCTAAATCATTGGTAGAATCCCCCTGACTCAAAACATTTTCTTTTTTATAGATAACAATGATATGGTTGTCCTCATATAAAATTTCTAAATAATTATTTTTCATGAAACAAATACCTTCCTGTAATTCCACAAGGTAATATCAAATCCCCCTCTTTAATTGGAATTCCAATCTCTTCTGTTTCAAAGGAACCAGAATATTTTTTAAAATGAAGACGAAATAAATTATTCACAACTTCTGTGGATAAACCAGAAGTATAAGAATTAATTAAAAAGAATAATGGATTTTCACTTAATAACTCTAAAGAAAGACAAACCAAAGAATCTAAATCTTTCTCAATATCCCAAACTTCTCCATTCGCACCTCTTCCATAACTAGGTGGATCCATGATGATAGCATCATACTTATTACCTCTACGAATCTCTCTTTTTACAAACTTAACTACATCATCTACAATATAACGAATGGGACGATCTGAAAGATTAGAAAGCCTTACATTTTCTTTTGCCCAATCAACCATTCCACGAGATGAATCAACATGTACTACACTCGCTCCTGCTTTTAAACAAGAAACCGACGCACCACCTGTATAAGCAAAAAGGTTTAAAACTTTAATATTACGATTACTTGTTTTAATTTGATTCATCATAAAATCCCAGTTTACAGCTTGCTCTGGAAATAATCCTGTATGCTTAAATCCCATTTGCTTAATATGAAAATTTAAATCTTTGTAGTTTATATTCCAAGATTCCTCTGTTTTTTTTAAATTTTCCCAGTACCCTCCACCTTTGTTACTACGATGATAATAGGCATGAATATTAGGATACTTTTTTAATAAATCACCACGATTCCAAATCACTTGAGGATCCGGTCTTAATAGATAAATATCCTTCCAACGTTCAAGTTTCATTCCATTTGAACTATCAATAATTTCATAATCTTTCCAGTCGCTTGCTAATTTCATAGTCATCCTTCCTTTTTTGTAGTGTATCACGTTTTGAAGTGAAAAAGAATAAAATTTAGAAAATAAATCCATAATAAAGTCAAGGAGGAAAAAGTATGAATGAAAATTACGAATTATTAGAACACATCTACCAAGATAGTGAAATGGCATGTTTCACATTAGAACAATTATTAACCGATTTAAAAGAAAAAGATAATAAAATCAAAGGAATCATAGAGGATATCTTAAAAGAATATCAATCATGGAAAAAAGATGCGGAAGAAAAACTAGAAGCAAATCATCAAGAAATCAAAGAAAAAGGTACAATGAGTAAAATGATGGCTGGTATGGGCATTAAAAAAGAAGTAAAGAATGATAATAGTGATGCAAGTATTGCAGATATGCTAATCCAAGGAATTTCGATGGGAAGCCTAGATACCGAAAAAAAACTAAAAGCATTTGACAAAGATATTGACAAAGAGCAATATTCATTTGCAAAAAAGTTTTTAAAGTTTCAAGAAAAATCAATTGAAAAACTAAAAAAATATCTTTAGAATCTATCTCTAAGGATATTTTTTATTCTTTAAAATAAGTTTTTTTATGCGCATTTGAAACATTTTGATTGAAATAAGAATCTACAATAATATTCATTTTTTGACCAATTCCATGAAGATAAGTTAAAATATTGAGTCTCTTTTTTTCTTCTAAATCAGCACTCATATAAGAGTCAATAAAAGGATATAAGTCATTTTTAAATTGAGGTGCTCGAATTTGAAAAAATTCATCCATTCGGTCTTCTTTAGAATACTTTTTCATTTCCTTTCCATATTGTTCTAATAAATTCATAAATGCTTGATAGTTTTCTTCCTCTGGATTTAATTTTAGTAATTCCCTTTTAATAATATTCATATTGTCTTTAGAATAAGCTTCTAACATTTTTTCAGGTGTAATTAATTCACATAAAATTTTAGTAACTAATAATTGATCAAAATAACCATCCGTTACTTTAAAATCTTCCATATATTCATACACAATGAAAGAAGTCATCCCCTCATTTAAAAAAGAATTCCCTAAATGACCCGTTCGATGAACTAACTCATGTTCCAAAATTCTTTGATAAGTAAGGAAATCTCGATTACTAGAATCATAAACAATAATAAATTCATCAAATTTTTGTCCACCAATACTACCCAGAGTTAAGTCCGTATCAATCACACCAAAACTTGAAAAGTCATCATACAAATTTTCATAATCTAAATAAGGATTATCATGGATATACTGTTCTAATTTGAAAGCAATTTCTAAATCACATTCTCGAAGTAGTGGATTCAAAGTGAAAGAATCCAGCAATATATCTGTAACCATTTCACTTGAAATCGTTGCCATTTCCCCATCAAATGGATTATCAACAGTGTCTAATATAATTTTTCTTTCACTTAAAACATGATTAATATCATGACTCAGCTTATATTGATGATACATAGTTTCATAATTCATGGAAAAGTCATGAATCCTACAAATCGTATTCATACAAAGTAGACATAAACTAAAACCAAATTTTAGTTTCAAAATCCCATCAGTTCCATTTCGTGGAAGGCATCTTCTTTTAGAATTAGCCTGAATCGCCAAAACCGAAAAAACAGCAGAAAGAGCACTAAGAGGTAAAATATGAAAAGTAAACCCTGGTAAAAAAGTAGAAATTTCTGCAAAATGAAATAAATTTTCTTTTCTATTTTGCTTTTCATCCTTTAAAAGTCCAATCGTTTTAAGTATGAATTGCTTACTAACTTCATCTTCTTCACGTATAAATACAATACTTGTAAAATCCTCTTTACTTAAATGTAACCACTTTCCTAAACGCTTCTTTATTTTACGCTCATATTTTTTTCGTTCAAAGTTTTTTTGACAAGGGGAAAAAAATTCAAGATATTGGGGATGTCCTTTTTCATATTGAATTAATACTTGATTCAGTAACTTCTGATGTTCTGCATCGAATGTTGGAACAACATAAATATTTTGAACATCTGATTTCATAGATAGCCTCCTACTTGATTTTAATTAATAATGATAATCTGAATCATTTGTTAGCTCACTGCTATAGGCATTTTCATAGGATAGTTCTTTTAAATCTTTATTGAAATATATGGCGTTAGGAATTGTAAAATACTTGTTAGTCCCCATTGCTTTTAAGTATTCAGTAATTCGATTTACTTTTTCTTCATCAAAATTGGCATTATACATATATTGCATTACTGCCATTGCAAATGAATCACGATATTTAAGTGCATGTCCATCATCATAAAAAGATGCCAAGGTAGCAGTTTCCACATATATATTTCGTTCTAATTTATATTTTTTCATTAAACCCATCAATTGGTCATAACACTCCTGTTTTGGATTTAATTTTAATAATTCATTTTTAATAATATTCATATCTTCTTTAGAATAAGCTTCTAACATTTTTTCAGGTGTAATGAGTTCACAAAAGATTTTAGTCATAAGCATTTCATCAAAATAGGCATTTGTATACTTTAAATCACATAAATATTCATAGGTAATTAAAGAAGTCATTCCTTCATTTAACATAGAATTCTCTAAATGCCCTGTTCGGTGAACTAACTCATGCTTTAACTCTTCTGAATATTCTTCAAAATCTTTGTTCTCACAATCATAGATCATAATATAATCATCAAAGCAAATAGCACCAATATTCCCATTTTTTTCATTACTATCAATGATCGCAAAACTTGCGAAATCATCATAGAGCGCTTCATAGTCTAAATATGGATTTTCTGTTAAATATTGTCTTAAGGACCGCGCAATACGCTGGTCTTCTTCTTCAATCAAAGGATTTAAATCAAATGCTTCTAATAAAACATTGGTAGCGGCATCTGCTGATGTAAATGTAGCATCATGTTCAAAAGGATTATCTAATCCTTCAATATATAAGTCACGATTCCCAATTTTATTAGTTTGTAATTGATATTTAGCTTGTTCTTTCTCAATATTATCTAAATGTAAAGAAAGATTGGTAATTTCAAACGTCGCATTGATTCCTAAAAGAACCATACTAAAATTAAAGCGAAGTTTCTGAATCCAATTTGCTTTTTCTTGAGAAAGTATCTTTTTTCTTTCATGATTATCCCCCATAGCAGCAATGGAAGTAGAAGAAGCAGCAAGACTACTAATAACAACATTCATCGGATCATGAAGAGGAGAAAGCATCATAGTCAGTGAAGCCATAGTTTCAGCAAGAGATAAGAACTGAAAACCAGCTTCTTCCCATCCCAAGGCTTTCGCTTTCTGAATTCGAATCTTTCGATCTACATACTCTTTTAATTCTTGATTATGATCTGGTACAAAAACAAGTTTCTGGTAATCTTCTTTTCTTAAATCCTTTACAATTTTCTTTAGATACTTTTCCATATTTTGTTTTGCTTTTTCTTGCTTTTTTATAGAACCATTTAATTTAGAAGAAGAAAGATTAAAATATTTTACAGTCTGATCCATATATTGAATCAAAATCTGACTTGTATATTTACTCCCATCTGGTGTTTGATCTCGAACCACATAAATTTTCTCAATTTCTTTTTCATTCTTTGCCATAATAAACCTCCATAAATCTTTGGTATAATTCCTGACACTTTTCTTGATCCATTTCTTCTAAATTCTCATAAACATAAGAAATTCCTAACTTTTTATATTTTTCTCTTCCCATTGTATGATACGGTAAAAATTCAATTTTTTCAATATTTTTAATGCTTTTCAAAACTAAAGAAAGCTTCTCTAAATAAGAATCACAATCCATAATTCCTGGAACAATTACTTGACGAATCCAAACAGGAACACCACTTTTGTTTAAAGATTCAATAAACTCTAAAGAAGAATCCATATTAAAACCTGTAAGGTCTTGATATCCTTCTTTTGTCACATGTTTAATATCGAAAAGAACTAAATCTATATAAGATAAAAGTTCTTCGTAATCACCATTTCCAACACCAGCAGTATCTAAGGCAATGTGAATATTCTCCTTCTTTAATATTTTACAAACTTCTATCAAGAATTCACTTTGTAATAAAGGTTCCCCTCCAGAAAAAGTAACTCCCCCTTGATTCCTTCTAAAGTATGGTTTGTTTTTTAAAATCTTTTCCACAAGGGCTTCTGCTGTATAATTTTCTTTGCCCATCTTCCACATTTCCGGATTGTGGCAATACTTACAACGAAGTTTACAACCAGACAGAAAAACAACAGTTCTAATTCCTGGTCCATCGACAAGTCCAAAACTTTCGATAGAATCTACACTTCCCATTTTCATTATAACTTCTCGTGGAATGTTCTAGAAATAACTTCTGCTTGTTGTTTTTTCGTTAAACGATTAAAACGAACTGCATATCCAGATACACGAATGGTAAGAAGTGGATATTTATCTGGATTGTTCATTGCATCAATTAACATTTCACGATTTAATACATTCACATTTAAGTGATGTGCTCCCTGTATAAAATATCCATCTAATAAGGTGACCAAGTTTTCAATCTGTTCTTCCTTCGTATGTCCTAAAGAACTCGGAACAATAGAGAATGTATTACTAATTCCATCTCTACAACAATTTTTATAATCTAGTTTAGCAACAGAATTCAAACTAGCAATCGCACCACTTATATCTCTTCCATGCATTGGATTGGCTCCTGGTGCAAAAGCAACTCCCGCTTTTCTACCATCAGGTGTTGCACCCGTTTTAGATCCATATACAACATTAGAAGTAATTGTTAATACAGATAATGTTGGATGTGCACCCCGGTAGCATTCATGACGAGATAATTCTTTATAAAATTTATCAAGTACTTCTTTCGCAATGTCGTCAACTCTGTCATCATCATTTCCATATTTTGGAAAATCCCCTTCAATTTCAAAATCAACAGCAATTCCTTCTTCATTTCGAATGGGTTTTACTTTGGCATATTTAATTGCGGATAAAGAATCAGTAACTACTGAAAGACCAGCAACTCCATAAGCCATTAATCGATTGACATTTGTATCATGTAAAGCCATTTGACCTGCTTCATATGCATACTTATCATGCATATAATGAATAATATTCATAGCATTTGAATAGATCACAGCGATTTTTTCAAGCATTTTAAAATATGCATCACGAACCTTTTTATAATCTAACACTTCATCTTCCATCTTATCAAAGCCTGGAATTACTAATTGATTTTTAACTTCATCTACACCACCATTAATGGAATATAAAAGTGCTTTGGCTAAATTACAACGAGCCCCAAAGAATTGCATATCTTTACCAACTCTCATTGCAGATACACAACAAGCAATCGCATAATCATCTCCATAAATTGGACGCATGATATCATCATTCTCATACTGAATCGCATCCGTGTCAATGGACATTTTCGCACAATACTTTTTAAATGCCTCTGGTAATTTCTCACTCCACAAAACCGTCATATTCGGTTCAGGTGCGGGATCTAAATTTGTTAAAGTATGTAGAATCCGAAAACTCGTTTTAGTAACCATAGATTCTTTCTTTTCAGTAATTCCACCAATCGAACAAGTAACCCAAGTTGGGTCGCCTGAAAATAACTCATCATAGTCAGGAGTTCTTAAATGTCTCGCAATTCTTAACTTAATTACAAATTGATCAATTAACTCTTGTACACCCTTTTCATCTAAAACACCATTTTTTAAATCTCTTTCAAAATAAATATCTAGAAAAGCATCCACTCTTCCCAAACTCATGGCTGCCCCATTATTTTCTTTAATAGCAGCTAAGTATCCAAAATATAACCATTGAACTGCTTCTAAAGAATTTCTAGCAGGTTTAGAAATATCAAACCCATATTTAGAAGCCATCTTTTTAATTTCTTCTAAAGCACGATACTGCATAGAAACGTCTTCTCTTAAATGAATTAATTCTTCATTCATTAATCCCGTTAATTGATTTAAGTCTTTCTTCTTTTCCTCCATTAAATAATCAATTCCATAAAGGGCAATGCGACGATAATCTCCAATAATTCTTCCACGCCCATAAGCATCGGGAAGACCTGTTAATAATCCAACGTGCCTTGCGACTTTAATATCCTCTGTATAAGCATCAAAAACACCTTGATTGTGTGTTTTCCTAAATTCATTAAAATATTTGTCTATGGTAGGATTTAACTGATACCCATAAGCATCCAATTCTTGATAGACCATACGAATTCCACCATATGGATTAACAATTCTTTTTAAAGGGGCATCCGTTTGAAGCCCCACGATCACTTCATTATCTTGATCAATGTACCCTGCTTCATAGGCATTAATCCCTGACATATGATCTGTATCTATATCTAATACATGTTTTTTTAACTCTTCTTTTAATAAATCAGAACACTTTGACCATACTTTGTCTGTTCTTTTTGTAGTTCCCTCTAAAAAACTTTCATCTCCTTGATATCCTTGATAATTATTTTTAATAAAATCACATACATTAATTTCTGTACACCAAGAACCATCTTTAAAGTTTTCCCATTCTTCTCTCATTTTGATTCACTCTCCATAGTATTATTATACCATTAAAATTGTAAATCCAATCAAAATATAAGCGAATTGACACTTATAAAGTGTACAATTATCGAATCATTTTATCGTGATTTAAAATCTACTCAATCGCATAAGCATACCAACATTCTTTATGGAATGACAATAGTTGTGAAACTGCATTACCCTTACTGGTACCTAAAGCAGAAACTTCAATAAAAGAAACTCTAATATTAGATAAAGTTGTCTTTGGAATGACATCATCACTTTCATTAACAATAGAAACCAAATTTCATGCTTCAAGTGCCCCCTTTGCTTTCATAATTTGTTGAAAACTATCAGAAGTAAAAGAGCGCCGAGAAATTGACTTTTTTTGATAAAATTATAATTATCCTCAGTCAATAATATATCATCTTCTGTTAAAGTATTAGAATAATTATAAATACCAACAGTATAACTGATATTTAAATGAATTTGTTTAGAAAGTTCATAAAATCAATCCACAGTTTCTTTCGTCTAATATAAAAATTTATTGTTGAGGCAGTCATAAATCTGCGCCCAGTACAAACAACAAGAAGAAGAGAAACTACACACTGAGTATAAATAGGCAAAGTAGCAGGAACAGACGCGCCACACACAAAATTACTTCATAATTATATTTTTTAGCCTTGACTAAAGATTGTTGTGTTAGATTAGTAACCTCACTTTTCGAATTTAATAAGGTCACACCTAAATCAATAAATATGTATTTCTTCATCAAATTACCTTCAATATTTCTCTCATTATAACATTATTTTCTTTTAAGACATATACTGATAATAATAGAAAGAGGTAATTTATGAAAAAGAAATTAAAGGTATGTGTTTATGCCATTAGTAAAAACGAAGAAAAACATGTAAATAAGTGGTTAGAATCTGTCAAAGAAGCAGATGATATCTATGTACTTGACACAGGGTCAACAGACAAAACTGTCAAGTTACTAGAACAAGGTGGATGTCATGTAAAAGTACAAGAAATCAAGCCTTGGAGATTTGATACAGCAAGAAATATATCACTTGATATGGTTCCAGAAAATACTGATGTTTGTGTATGTATAGATTTAGATGAAGTTCTTTCCAAAGGATGGAGAGAAAAAATCGAAAATATTTGGAACGATGATTGTACTAGATTACACTATATGTATTATTGGAAACTAGATGAACAAGAAAAGCCTATCACTTATTTTTATTTAGACAAAATTCATTCTAGAAAAGGCTATACTTGGAAACATCCAGTCCATGAAGTACTAACTTATGAAGGTAAAGGAATAGAAACTTTTATAACAACAGACAAAATTATCTTAAAACACTATCCAGATACTAAAAAATCTAGAAGTAGCTACTTACCATTATTAGAATTATCTGTCAAAGAAGACCCAGAAGATGATAGAAATATGCACTATCTTGGACGAGAATACATGTTTTATGAAAAATGGAATCAGGCAATTGATACTCTCCTTAGACATCTCTCTTTAAAGAGTGCTACTTGGAAAGATGAAAGATGTGCATCTATGAGATTTATCAGTCGATGCTATCAGGCATTAAACCGCCCAATAGAAGCAGAAATGTGGATTACAAAAGCAACAGAAGAAGCACCCTATTTAAGAGAACCATGGGTAGAAAAGGCATTACTTTCCTATCACCAAAATCACTATCAAGAAGTAATCAAGAATTGTGAAATAGCACTAACAATCAACTCAAAAAATAGAAATTATATTCAAGAAAATTTTTGCTTTGATTCAACAATTGATGACTTGTTATCTATTAGTTATTACCGATTAGGAAATTTAGATCAAGCCATCTTACATACAAAACAAGCAATAGAATATAATAAAGAAGATAAAAGACTAAGAAAAAACCTTGAACTTCTATTAAAAGAAAAAGAAAATTAAAAATCCCCTGACGTATACCCAGATGAAATACTAATAACATCATATATTATAGTTAGAAAGGAGATTAATATGTTTCAAGATTTTTGTGAAAATAATAATAGACATGGAAAAATTCCATGCCACTGTTATCTAATAGGACCTACTGGGCCTACTGGACCTGCAGGGACTCCTGGTGGAGCAACTGGACCTACTGGACCTACTGGACCTACTGGTCCTACAGGACCTCAAGGATTACTGGGTGCAACTGGGCCTACTGGACCTCAAGGATTACTTGGTGCAACTGGGCCTACTGGACCTACTGGTCCTACAGGACCTCAAGGATTACTTGGTGCAACTGGACCTACTGGACCTCAGGGATTACTTGGTGCAACTGGACCTACTGGTCCTACAGGACCTACAGCTGGATTAAATGCTTATGCTGGAAAATATAGTAATACACCTCAGACAATTAACCTTACAATTGGAACTCCAACACAAATCGCGCTTCCCACAGCAGAACCAAACTTAAACGCTACTTATACGCCTACAAATAGCATTACTGTTGCACAAGATGGAACTTATGAAATTAATTATTTCAGTAATGTCTCTGTAGCAGTTGGAACCACAGTAACACAAGCAGTTAGAGTTAATGGTACAAACATTCCTAGTACAGTAATTTCAAGAGTATTATCTGTTGGTGTTGGCTCTATTTACAGTGGAAGCACTATTGTCACATTGGTAGCAGGAGATGTAGTCGATATGGCTTTATCTGCTCTACTAGCAGTTGGCGTTACCTTGGGTACAGGAGTAAATGCAACACTTACTGTAAAAAAATTAAATTAATACGAATTAAATGATATACAAACAAAAGCCTGGTTTCTATTTTGAAATCAGGTTCTTTTATATTTTTTTACTTTTAGACCACGTCTTATAAATTTCTATTAAATCTGGATCATTTTGATTTCCTGGAAGACTATCTTCCCCAAAAAATTTCATTTCCTTGGACTCCCTATCCCATTTTAATTCTCCAGAATACTTTCTGATACAATATAATGAAGTATTATTATATACAATATCTCCTGTTGGATAAGAATTTCTCCTAGATTTTCCAGATACTGTACATATAAATTCTAAATCTTCTTTTTTAACATCTAAATTGGCTTCCTCTTTTACTTCACGTATAATAACCTCTTCAAAACTCTCACTTGCTTCTTGACATCCACCAGGAAGACCCCATTTGTTTCTATCTGCTCGACTTTGTAAAAGAATCCTTCCATCTTCGTCTAAAATAATAGCAGCAGCCCCATCTTGTAATATAGGAATAATATGAGCAAGTTCACCCATACAAAGACGAATAAATACAGGATAACCGATTTCTCTGCTAACTATTAAAATTTCTTCTTCTGTTAAATTTTTCACAATGTGGACAAACTGTGAATAAGGCATTTTCTTAAGTTCTTCTGCCATTAATTTTAGTTGCTCTACTTCTTTCATTTTTTATAAACACCTACCTCAATTACTATTATACAAAAAAAAATACCAGATACAAACTTTATCCAGTATTTATATTCAATTGCATGTTTCAATTATAAATTTTTTTATATCTATAACTTTATTTCACCTACAATAGAACCTTCTTCAATATTATATATTTTATCACATAATATTTTTAAATCTTCCTTACTATGACTAGCTAAAAGAATAATTTTTCCTTCTTTCTTTAAATCTTTAATAATGTCACGAACTATGAATATACTCTTTTCATCTAAAGCATTGGTAGGTTCATCTAAAAGAATGATTTTCTGATTTTCCATAATCGCTTGTAAAATACGAAGTTTTTGTTTCATACCCAAAGAATACTCTTTATATTTCATATCTTTGTATTCTTCCAAGCCAATTTTTTTCATTAAAGAAATAATGTGTTCCTCATCTTTTTTATTGTTAATTGTATACAATAAATCAAGATTTTCTAATCCAGTTAAATAAGGATAAAATCCTGGATCTTCTAATAATATTCCAATATTTCTTAAATCAAAGTCTTCATGAATAATAGATACATCATCTACTTTTATATTCCCAGAAGTTGGATAAATTAAAGTGGATATCGCACGAAACAACATGGTTTTTCCTGAACCATTTCTTCCATAAAAACCATAGATATTCCCACTCGTCAATTTTAGATTGATATCACACAATATTTTCTTTTTTCCAATTTTTTTATTATAATTTATTAACTCAATTTTCATAATTACCTCCAATATCACAATGTAAATATAACTTATAGACTATAAACGTTATTACGATACACCCAATAATTGTAAATACATTTATAGAATTTGTGCAATTTAAACTAATAAATGGAATCCACTTTCCATATAATTTCGGGACTCGTAACAAAATAATTAACCCAGTTATAACAGATATATAAGCATAAATATATTTTTTAATTACTAAAGAAATGCAAATGACTAATAAACTTAAAAAAGTATTCTCAATTACATACTGTAAAATGACATTCATAAGACTGAAACTAATTTGAATTCCATAGGATCCTGAAAAGATAAGAATCTGTAGTACTGAAAAAAGAAAATGAAATAACAACGCGTACCCTAGAGTTCGAAAATAAACTTTTCTTATATAATTTCTCCTATTTTTATATCTAGTACTAAAATGAATCAATCGACTATAACCATAATCAGATATGAAAAATAAACTACCAACAATTGGGAATAGCCAAAACACATTTGCTATTAAATCTTCCCCCTGCATAAATAATATTTGCTTCATAAACAGAATATAATCTCCCTCATATAAAGAATTCATATAAGGAGATTTTAATACTAATACAGCTCCGATGAAAGCTACCATTAAAATAACACTTTTAATTCTAATTTTCCTTACTGTTTTTATCATTTAACAGATAATCTCCTTTCTCCATAAATTTTATAGAAAGTATGATGAATAATAGAATCAGTCCAATCAATAAAAGAAAAACAAATAGATAAGATTTATAAACAGAAGGTAATGTAAAAAGATAATTAAAACTAAAATTTATATGATTAAAATAATAAAAATTATAGTTATCTAAAATCAAGTCCAAAATCGTAAAAATACTAATAAACAAGCAACTAGATAATACCATTTTCTTAATTTTAGAATCTATCAAACGAATCATACTAATTAATAACATTAATACTAAAATGTCACTTACAATATAAAGTAGAATGGATGACAAGTTTGAAATAAACTCTCTAGCATTCATGGCGAATATTGGAATATTTAGCATAATAAAGAATAAACAAATATATTTAAAACTTTCAATAAGAGATTTTACAAAATAAGAAATCATAGATTTATGTCTAAAAATAATACTTGTATAATTAAAAGATGAAAATATTTGATAATCTATAAAAATAAGAAATAATAAAATAGAATACCGAATAGGAATCACACCAAACTTAGAAACGTACAGTCTCATAAAGTCACTACTAATATCATTTCCAATGAAGTAACCCAAAATTAGAGGAAATAAAATACAAAGAAAAAATGTAAAATTTTTAAAAATCTTTTTCATACAATCCATCCTTTTAACTATAATTATCTAATAAATCTATTGCTTCTTTTATAATTTTCTCATATTTTTTAATAGATTCATCTTTAGAATCTTCTTCTAAAAAAACATAATCGTATTGGAAAGCATCTTTTAATGAAATAGAATAATTTTCATAATCCTTTAGATAAGAACTTTTTTTATCTAAACGAATATGACCAAATTTAGAATTACTAAATAGATAGGATTCAGGAATCGATGGATGAGGAGCCTGATTTAGAAAAACTAAATACTGTCCACCTTTTTGTAATGGAGTAGTACCATCTAAGTACAGTGTAAAACTTGCTTGCGTATCGAGTACTAAATCATAGATTTGGATTTTTTCATTTAATTTTAAATTTTTTCCTTTAATTATTTTTTGAATGACGCCGGTATTTACAATAGCACTACCATGAATTATCGGATCATCAACTACATCAATTACTAATACATCCTCAGAAAACTTTACTAAATCATCAATCATATTTATATTCCTATCTTGAATTACACATTTTTTTAATTCAGGATAATTCTTATATAAAGATTCTCCATAAGTAATAATCGAATATGTACTTTCTTCTATATAATTATGATAATCAATATGTTTGATTTGACTTTTTCCATAAACAGTAACACTAACTATCAAAACAAAAAGGATGATAGTTGTTAATATAAATCTCCTAAGTACTTTCTTCACTTTACTTTCACCTCTATACTTCTTTCCTTTATAACAAATAATCTTTCTTTTTACTTTTTATAAATTCTATCAACAATCCAATAAAAATTACAAAAATACTAAGAATAATAACTTCTTCCATAGAAAAACTAGTATTTGGTTGTAATAATCTTACAAATGAAATACTACTTAAGTTCAATTTTGATAATATAAGTTCAAATAAAATAATTATAAATAATGGTATGAAATAAATAAATACTCGTTTCTTAAAAAAAACTGACAAAGAATAAGATAAACTTGAAAGGAGTCCAACCGCAAATGATACAACACATGAAATTGAAACAATATAAAAAACAGGATTCGAAATTCTTAAAGAATCAAGAAAGTTGGAATTACTTCTTATATAAAATCCTACATCATTAAAAAATGTTCCTAAAGTCCCACTTTGAAATACTAATCTCATAATTCCATAATTCATCATAAATCCCAAAAAACAGATTACAAATGGAACAAGAAACGATAGCCCATAGCGAATAATACTATTTTTCCTATGGTTTAGTCTTGGATATAGAACATGAAAAATCCTATCATTATTTTCACACCAAGAGGAATCTGAAAATATCATTGAACAAACAATAGGAAATACAATAATTATAATTGAATTTAAAGATACTGTATTATTATATAAAATAGTTTGATATTCAGCAGAATATCCGTTTTCTACAAATAAATTAAGTCCACTACTATACTGAATTGCCATAAAACATTGGATAATATTTACTAAAAATATAATAAAAATGGCAAAATACAATTCTTTTCTATATACTAACAGTTTTAAATTAAATTTTAATTCCTTCACTACTTTCACCTTCAAACAAACAAATAGGAGCCTATTACAGGCTCATACACTTACATTTTACTGATAGTTAAAATAACCATCTATTTGACCAGAATTTGGAGTCCAATTATGATTTCTAAAACGTGCCTGTACTTGGGTTCCTTTATCATATATTTTTGAATAGTATAAATCATATGCTATATCCGTATGATAAGCTGTAACACCTTTTCCATATGTACCATCGTCAACAGCCTTAACGGTAAAAGTAACAGCTTCATTTTGCATTACATAAAGTTCTACATTAGCTATACTACCTTTAAAACTTTTTTCTGCCTGACCAACATATGCATATTGCTGAAATGGAGGTACTTTTGCTGAAATTCCTACAGCAGCGGCATCAACGGTGTTAAGTAAAAATAAAGAGCCAATAATTGTAAGTACTGAAAAAGCCAAAATTTGATTCATTCTTTTTCTCATAGATTTCCTCCTTAAAAATATATTTATAATAACATTCTCACTATGCGCAACTTGTAATCATGTTATTACCATGGATAAATAAGATAACCAGTTGTTAACTTCTTGTAAACTCATTATAACAAAATCAAAATACATTGTCAGCAATTTTGATACAAAAAAAGTCGCAAATTTGGCGACCTTTTTATATTTGCTCAGCAATAGTATCTTGAGTATCTTTAGCTTCTAGTAGTTCTGTTGTTGTTACTCCTAATAATGCACTAAGATCATTAAGCAAAAAAATATCAGGTAAACATACCCCCGTCTCCCATTTGGAAACCATTTTTCCAGATACACCCAGTAATTTTCCTAAATGATCTTGGGTATATCCCTTTTCTTTACGATGTTCTGCAATAAATGTTCCAATTTTTTTCTCGTTCATACTTCTATACCTCCATAACTACAAAAAAGGACTAGTAAAAACAATAAAGTCTCTACTAGCCCTTTACGAATTCAGTATAACATAAATTTCTATGATTCCAAGTATATTTTACAAATTTTTATAAATATTCCTATACTTTTTTACCGTTGACGATTAATTATTTTCTATATTTTTTCTTCAAAATCCTCTTCACTCCAAATTGGAATTCCAAGTTCTCTTGCTTTATCATACTTACTACCTGGATTTTCTCCAACAATAACAGCATATGTCTTCTTACTTACAGAAGAAGAGGCTTTCCCACCTAATTGTTCAATTTTATTTTGAATTTCATCTCTTGTATATTTCACTAAACTTCCTGTAATTACAAAAGTTTTTCCATAAAAAGAATCATTTTTTTCCATCTTTGGACCAGTATATTCCATATTAAGACCTAACTCTTTTAATTGCTCTAATAATTCTATATGATTGGTATCTGAAAAATAATCAATAATACTCTGTGCAATAATATGTCCAATATCTGGAATAGATTCTAATTCTTCCAAAGGCACTTCTCTTAACTTATCAATAGACCCATAATAAATCATCAACATCTTAGAAGTTTTTTCTCCAACATTTGGAATTCCAAGTCCAAAAAGAAGTCTTTCAGAGGAATTCTTTTTACTATTTTCAATGGCATCTAATAAATTATCGATACTTTTATCCCCATATCCTTCTAATTCAGTAAGTTCATCTCGATAATGACCTAACTGATAAATATCAGAAATATTTTTTATATATTTTAAATTATAGAAATCTTCAATAATTCTTTCTCCCAAACCATCAATATTCATAGCTTTTCTAGATACAAAATGACAAAGACACTCAATCTTTCTCGCAGGACAATGTGGATTCAAACAGAAATAATCTACTTGCCCTTCTTTTTTATAAATAGGATTTCCACACATAGGACAATTATGAATCATTTCAAAATCTTTTTCTTCTCCTGTCCGTCTTTCTTTTTTTACTTCTCCTACTTCAGGAATTACATCCCCTGCTTTATGAATTGATACAACATCTCCAATTTTTAAATCCTTAGAAACCACATAATCTTCATTATGAAGAGTTGCCCTTGAAATAGTACTTCCTGCAACAATCACAGGTTCTAATACTGCATTAGGAGTAATTTGACCTGTTCTTCCTACTGTAAAAATAATATCCTTTAATTTAGTTAAAACTTCTTCCGCTGGAAATTTATAAGCCGTTGCCCATTTTGGATGGTGTGCCGTAAACCCAAGAGTTTTTTGTTCTTCAATATTATTAACCTTAATAACAACACCATCAATATCATAAGGTAAGGAAGCTCTCTCTTTTCCTTTATAAGAAATATAATCTAGAATCCCTTCTACATCGGTTACTAACAAATTATTTGGATTCGTCTTAAAGCCAAGATCTTTCATAAATTCTAGCGCTTCATAATGTGTCTTGATTCCATAATCTTCTGGATTAGGCAAGTGATAAATCCAACAATCAAGCTTTCTAGATGCTGCTATTTTAGAGTCCAATTGACGAATAGACCCAGCCGCTGCATTTCGACAATTCTGAAGAAGTGGTTGATTATTTTTAGCACGCTCCTCATTCAACTTACGAAGAGTTTCCTTTGCCATATAGATTTCACCACGTACTTCAATATTCATCGGTTTTCTTAAAGTCAACGGAACCGTTTTAATCGTTCTTACATTGTTAGTGATATCCTCCCCAACAGTACCATTCCCACGAGTAGCAGCTGTAATCAACTTTCCATTTTCATAATGAAGAGAAACACTTAGACCATCAATTTTTAATTCACAAACATAGGCAGGTTGAATTCCTTCTTTTTTAATTCTACTATCAAATTGACGAATTTCTTCTTCGTTAAATACATTTCCTAAAGACATCATTGGAATACTATGAGTTACTTTCTGAAATTCCTCTAAAACAGTTCCACCAACTCGGTGTGTTGGTGAATCATCTCGTACATATTCTGGGAATTTCTCTTCTAAAATAAATAGTTCTCTTAAAAGTTTATCATATTCCTGATCCGTAATTTTAGGGTCATCCAAAACATGATAATTATAGTTTGCTTCATTTAATATTTCAACTAATTCATCGATTCTTTCTTTCAATTTTCTCACCCATTTCTTTTAGTTTTAACGATTGATTCTTAAGTTCTCTTTATATTTTTGTATAACTTCTTTCGTTTCTATCACAATATCAGAAAAACAATCATGAATATAAAGCCTCACTTTTTTTGGAATCCTACAACCAATTCTTTTTTCCACTCTAGAAATAACACATGTAACATTATCTTTTTGAATCAAAGAAAGTCTATCTTCAACTTTTTCTAGATACTTACTACCTGATACTTCTAAAAAATCTAAAAGTGCATCTGAAATAAAATAAGTGGATTCCAGAAAAGAAAAATCTTCTCCTTCTAAGCCTTCGCAAACCAAAGAAGGAAGTAACTGAATTTCATCAAATACAAATTCACTATCATAGAGTAATTAAAAATCAATCTTCCCATCTGTTTCTTCAATTTCCCAATTATAAGAATGTCAATCTTTTTGATAAGTTAAAAATATCAACTAAACGATTCATCAAATGACTAACGACTTCATCACGATTCTCTAAATTACGATAGTGATAATCAAGGAATCTCCAAATTCCATCTAAACTATTATGATTTAATAAGGCATTTTCCCATACCTCAGTATTCTCACCCGTTATCTTTAATACCTCTTCTACATATTCTGTTAATAAACCTTCGTCAAAAAAATAAGTACCATCCTTCTTTTTAAAATACTTTGTAATGATTACCTTTTGGTTATTAAAAGTAACAAGATCATAGTGTGCACAAGGAATTCCAAAATCATGAGCAAGTTCTTCCACCACTAACTCTAAATAAGAAGCATTCTCAATCACTTCTGATTTAAAAAGCAAAATATCACCTCGATATGAAAAAAAATTCTTGAATGTTGGAAATAGAAAATAAATTAATACGATTGGGTAAATCTTCAAAACCAATCATAGTACACTCATCTTTTTGAAAAATTCTTTCTAACTCGATATACTCATGATTTCGAATTTCATTTTCCATCGCAATCACCACCCATATTAATTTTAATTGATGAGGTAAAGTTACTCAATCGTTGAAGTCTTAATCCATTCTCCAAGATCTTCAGAAACAATTTTTTCTTTAACAGCTTGATAAGTAGACTCTATAGAATATGGTCCATAAAGATCATCCTCTTCTGTATCAATAATATAAAATAGCATGTTAATTCCCTCATCAGCAGATTTCACACATTTAAATCCCACATATCGCTCTCCCTTTTGAAATTCAGATACATATTCTTTAAATCCTATCCTTTTTCCATCTTTTTCTATTTCTATTGTTCCATCTATATATTTTCCAATTATCATTTTTGTATCACTCTTTTTTTGAATTGCATAATCATTTGGAAGTTCTTTATAAATCCATGTGTGAGCAAATAAACTACATCCTGTAAGAACAAAAAGAGTAAAAAGAAGGATTACACTCTTTAGTTTTCCCATAAATCTTCCTTATAAACTCCTTCTTCTATCAAATGATAAAGACTTAAAACAACAGAATCCTTATCGTCTTTATACGTAACACCCATCCATCTTGCATCTGTTCTTAAAACCTCCAGTGTGACTCTATCTTCATGAATTAAATCCGTTAAAACATCTGGAATTAAAAACTCACAATCTTCTAAATTGTTTTTGTTTTTCTCAAAAAAAGTAGTCATCTTTTCTTCTATATAAGAAAAAATCGAAGGATCAAAACCAAACATATTCATAGAAACAGAATCAGAGTCAGTAACCTCAAAACTACTCGCGCCATCTAGGGGAGAAGCAATCATTTTTCCATTTTCTCGAATGACATTACTTTCAATAATGGTATCTAAATATTCTCCCTTTAATTTACAAACACCACGTTTCACAGAACCATGTTCTGTTAAGGTATTACGAACGAAATAACCTACGATTCCATAGGAATTCTTCCCATCCACTTTCTTTGATTCTCTTAAAAACTGACTAATTTTCATAAAAGCATCTCTTCCATAAAAATCATCCGCATTAATAATTGCAAACTTTTCATGAATCTTATCTTTGGCACAATAAATAGCATGTGCAGTTCCCCATGGTTTTACACGTTTTTTTGGTACCTCAAAACCATTAGGAATCATCTCCAATTTTTGAAATACGTATTCAACTGGAATATGAGATTCTACTCTTGATCCTACTGTATCTTTAAAAATCTGATAATTTTCTTCCTTAATAATAAATACAATTTTAGAAAATCCAGCTTGAATTGCATCATAAATAGAATAATCAATTAAAAATTCATCTTTAGGACCAAACGGTTCAATTTGCTTTAATCCCCCAAAGCGACTCCCCATACCTGCTGCCATAATTAGTAATGTTAAGTTTTCTTTTTCCATAAATTCTCCTTTCTTTCCATGAAATATATAATAATTTCATATACTATATTTATCCTTCGACTTTAATCTATATGTTACATTTTTACTTTTTGATGTACTTTACTCTCTTGCATCGTTTGAGTAATTTTTGCTTCTAGCGCAACCATACTATCCATAAAACTATCGGCTTCCTCCGTTAAATCAGCAAAAACAGAATCATTCGCATGGAAATTAGAAGTCATAATCGCACTCACCAATTTATCTTTTTCTAAATCATATCTCACCTGTAGATAGCATCCATGAAATGCTATATAAAATTTAATACCAGGAAACATAAAAGTAAAATCCTCTAATGACTGATTTTCTAAAAGAAACCCACAAATATAATCTTGATCTCTTAAAAATCCAGTATATAACACCACTCCATAAGAAAATTCATCATTACACTGTGTTAATGTAAAAATATCCCCTTCTCTTATCCTCTTTTCTTTTTCTATCATCTGACTCATAATAACTACACCTTCTTTAAACTCTTATGATTTTTCATCATTTTTTTAATCCCATATGGACTCTTAAATGCAATACTAATTAATGTATTTGTAACTTCCAAAATTCTACCTGCTCCAAAAGTATCATGGTAAACATAATCCCCAACATTCCACTCGACATCCTCTTGATAAAAGTTTTCTTCTTTTTTAATTGGAATTGGAACTTCCTCTTTTTCAACATGAGTTTTTTCTAATAACTCATCATTAATTTCTGAAATGAATCTGCTTGGCGGATTAATTTGATCTTTTCCAAATAGCATTCTCCTTCTTGCATTCACCAGATAAAGCTTTTCTTTTGCCCTTGTAATTGCAACATAGGCAAGTCTTCTTTCTTCTTCTAGTTCCTGATTATCCATCAAACTATTCATATGTGGAAAGATTCCCTCTTCTAAACCGACGACAAATACATATCGAAATTCAAGTCCCTTAACGGAATGTACAGTCATTAAGCTAACCTTATTATTACTATCTTTATACTCTTCTCGATCACTCACCAAGCTAACTTCAAACAAGAAATCCTCTAAAGAAATTAATCCATCCCTTTCTTCAAAAGCTTTCGTAATAGATTTAAACTCTTCTAAGTTTTCTAACCGTATATCTGCTTCTAATGTTTTTTCACTCTCTAATTCATGTCTCATTCCAGTAGTATCTAAAATTTTATCCACAAGTTCTGTTAATGTAAGATTCAAAGAAACCCTTTTTAAATCTTCAATAATTTTCTTAAATTCCATCTCTTTTCCAGCTTGAATTACTTCGTAGATACTCTTTCCTTCAATATCTGCAAGTGTTGATAAATTCTGTATGGTCTTTAATCCAATTCCCCGTTTTGGACTATTAATTACTCTAAGTAAAGAAACATTATCTTTTTCATTATGAATCAGTCTCAAATAAGCCATTAAATCTTTAATTTCTTTCCTTGAATAGAAGTAAAAACTACCAACCACACGATATGGAATATTAGACTTTAATAAATCTTCTTCTAGAGTACGAGATTGTGCATTGGTTCGATAAAGTACCGCAATTTCTTCACCACTAACACCATCATCTAAAATTTTCTTAATGGTTGAAGCAACAAAATGAGACTCGTCTTTCTCATCATATGCTCGGTAATAAGAAATTTTTTCTCCCTCTCCTTGATTACTCCAAAGATTTTTATCTTTTCGATTCTGATTATTTTGAATCACCTGATTCGCTGCATTTAAAATATTCTGGGTAGATCGATAATTTTGTTCTAGTTTAATTGTTTTTGTTTCTATATAATCTTTTTCAAAATTTAAAATATTTCTATAATTAGCGCCTCGAAATGAATAAATACTTTGATTTTCATCTCCTACAACACAAATATTTCGATACCTTGCACTCATCATTTTTGTTAAAATATATTGCGCTTCATTTGTATCCTGATATTCATCAATTAATACATAACGAAACCTAGATTGATATTTTTCTAAAATATATGGATTTTTTTGAAACAAGCGAATCGGTAGGATCAATAAATCATCAAAATCGATGGAATTATTCTCCTTTAATTTCTTTTCATAAGCTATAAATACTTTTAATACAACTTTTTCAAACTCCGTAGTTGCATATGTTTCATATCCCTCAGAACTCATCAATTCATTTTTACATCCACTAATTCTATTTTTTATAGCTGTTGGATTATATTGCTTCGGATCTAAATCCAATGACTTTAAAATACGTTTAATAACGGTTAAGGAATCATCACTATCCATAATAACAAAGTTTCTATCGTATCCAAGTAGTTCATAGTTTTCTCTTAAAATTTTAAGTCCAAAAGAGTGGAATGTGGATACTTGAATTCCCTTTGCCACTGTACCAATTAAGTCAATTAATCTAGATTGCATTTCCTTAGCAGCTTTATTCGTAAAAGTAATTGCCAAGATATGATATGGGTCTATATTTTTTTCTTCAATTAAATAAGCAATCCTAGTAGTTAATACTTTTGTTTTCCCACTTCCAGCACCCGCTAAAATAAGCAAAGGTCCCTCTGTCGTCATCACTGCTTCTTTTTGCATTTCATTTAAGCTGTCTATCTTCATATTCCTACCTACTTCCTAAATTCATTATACTATAATTTACTACTTCATCCAACTATCCTTAGGTATTTTCTTCTATATTTTCGGAATTTAAAATACAAAACATAATATAAGAAGAGTTTTCGCAATCAGGAAGTTCATATTTTATGTGTCCTTTCTTCCAACTCACCAGATGAAGATAAGTTTCTTTTCTTGAAAAAAGTAAAGATGCAATTGGAATACCTAAAAACTTTGCGAGTTCTACCGCCACCTCTAACCTTAAAGAATTTCTATCTAGTTGATACCTAAGCGTATGATAATTGACCCCTAATACTTTGGAAAGTTCTGATATTGTCTGAATCTTTTTTTTCTTTAATAATTGAAAGATATATTCTTGATCTATCATAAGTCACCTTGTTTTCTAAATCCTTTTTGAAATAATTTTTGTCGAATTTGATATTCTAGTTCTTTTCCACTATATTTTCTACTTAACTTACGATATAACTTTTGATATTCTTTTTGATAAATTGCTTCTTCCTCATCATCACCTTGTAAAACGAGTGAAAGTTGTTCTTCAATCAAAAAAGTATGATACCCTAAGGTAACTAAATTATGAAATATTTTTTGTTTTAAAGAATAATTACTTTTAGAATGATTGGTATGAACCTGTTTTATAATAATTTTTTCAATTCTTTCCCGTTCTAATTCTTCTGTATACTGGGGTAAAATAGTTTTCTTTTGTTCCGATGTTATTTCCAATTTTTCAAATTCTTCTTGTATCTTGAGTGGTCCATCTAAACTAAGAGCAATTCGGTCATGAAGAAAAGCCTTAGCATAAACAAAATCATCCAAATACCCTTGATCCCTTAATAAATCAATCGTAGAAGAAATAAGTTCACTACTATATTCCTGTTTTAAAAGATAATTTCTAATTTCATAAATACTACGCATTTTCGTCTTTAAATACTTCAAAGCGACAAAATAAACATCATAAACTACATTTTCTTCTTCTATTTTTTGTAATATCTCTAACGATAAATCTTTTTTTATTAATAAATCATACTTTAAAATAAGATCTTCATAGGTTTCAATTTCTACTCCACCTTCTAGCTCAATCACATACCTACCCTGCTTTTTTTTCTGATATTTAATAATATTCATACACTAAAACCTCCCTTATTACTTATATTGTACAACAGAGTACATTTGTTCGTCAAAAGAAAATCAAAAAAAGAACTTTTTTAGTCCTTTTTTACAGTAATTAAATTTTCAGAAATTTCTTCTAATGCACGCCCCAAGTTTTTCTTAGAAATATACTTATATTCAGGCATCTGGTAATGTTTAGTAGATGCCATCTGTTTACTACGTTTACTAATAATATGAACTAATTCATATTTGGAGTCAATTACATTTAATATTTTATCAATCGATGGGTAAATCACTGTATCACCTTCCCTATCTTAATCATAAGAGTAATTTGTAAATATTACAAGGAATTTACAGAAATTATACAAAAATTTACAAATATATTAGACAACAGAACAAAAGATTTCCCTAAAAAGAAAAAAGTCTTTCGACTTTTATCTAAAATTGCAACAAGAACCACATTGAATTTGACTACATACATTCTCTTCACAACAAGAATATGATGGACGATATGTATGACGGAATACATGGTGGTTGATTACTCTAGTACGAATTGGGCAAACATGTTGAACTTCATGCATAATAGTACGATGTACTTGACGTTCTCTCATAGGCTCCATAATAGGTCCTTGTGTAGTAGCAGCAGGCATGGCAGCTGGACCCATTCCAGAGTTCATAACGTTGTTATCTCCCATTTGAACATCAATATCAACATTCATATTATCAGCATTGAATTCATTATTCATTTCATTTTGCCTATCGTAACAAGCATTTCTAAACATAATTTTTTTCCTCCTATCTAGTTTATAGTATGAAGAAATTAAAATATGTCCTAATTGATTTGCCTAGTTATCTGGTTCAGAAATCAATTTTTTGATTTTCTCTTTTTGAATAAGAGTCATGCTAGAAATTTTACTTGCCAACAATAATACTAAATTTTGATCATCAACCGCTAGATTCTTAATGATACTAGTTTTACTACGTTCTATTTGAATAAGTTCTCTTAGTTTTTCTGTTTCTTCAGAAGATAACTCATAGTTTTCAGATAGACTATCTACCCAAGCTTTAGGAGGTTTCGCTACCCCCGTTTCCACTCTCGATAAAAAAGCAGGGGAAACAGATAAAACTCTTGCCATATCAACCTGTCTTTGATTATGCTGTGCTTGTAATATTGCAACATACTTTCCAAAATCAGTTCTTTCCATATTTATATCTCCCTAGATCATAATTTTTTAAATATTAAAACGGTAATTTCATATTACCATTCATCATCTGTTTCATCATTTTTTTCATTTGATCAAACTGTGATAATAACTTATTGACTTCAGAAACAGAAAGTCCACATCCTGAAGCAATTCTAGTCTTTCTACTCGCTTTAATAATGTCTGGATTTCTTCTTTCTTTTGGTGTCATTGATAAAATAATTGCTTCGATATGAGCCATCTGTTTTGGATCAATTTTCACTTGATCTAAATTCATCTTCTTTGCTCCTGGTAATAACTTTAATAAATTTTCTAATGGTCCAAGTTTTCGAATTTGTTTCATTTGTTTTAAAAAGTCATCTAAATCAAATTTCCCAGATTGCATCTTTTTCGCAGCATCCATCGCTTCTTTTTCATCGATTGCTTCCGTTGCCTTTTCTACTAACGAGATAATATCTCCCATTCCAAGAATTCTGCCAGCCATGCGTTCTGGATCAAATGACTCTAATCCATCTAACTTTTCACTCACACCGATAAATTTGATTGGAACATTGGTTAAATGACGAACAGATAAAGCAACACCACCTCTAGTATCTCCATCTAACTTCGTCAAGATAACACCAGTAAGCGTTAAGGCATTATGAAATCCCTCAATTACATGAATCGCATCTTGTCCCATCATAGAGTCAATTACCAATAACGTTTCTTGAGGAGAGACCTCTCTACTAATATTTTTTAATTCATCCATCAACTCTTCATCGATATGAAGTCGTCCAGCTGTATCGATTAATACATAGTCATAATGATTTTCTTTCGCATAGGAAATTGCATTTTTACTAATTTCAACAGGATCTTTTTTCCCTTCTTCATAAACTTCAATTCCAAGTTGCTTTCCAATTTGTTTTAACTGATCAATTGCCGCAGGACGATATACATCACAAGCAACAAGTAATGGCCTCTTTGCATGTTTTTTTCTTAAAAAATTAGAAAGTTTCCCAATCGTTGTCGTCTTACCTGAACCTTGAAGACCAACCAGCATCAGAATTGCAGGATTCCCATTCATATTTAATGATTTGCTTTCCCCACCTAAAAGTTCAATAAGTTCATCTTTTACAATTTTTACAAACAATTCTCCTGGCTTAATACTTTTTTGTACCTCTTCTCCAAGAGCCTTTTCTTTTACCGTGTTCGTAAATTCTTTTACCACTTTATAGTTAACATCTGCTTCTAATAAAGCAAGACGTATTTCTCTCATCATTTCACTAATATTATCTTCTGTAATTTTTCCATAGCCTTTAATTTTATGCATTACCGTTTGTAAACGGTCCCCTAAAGATTCAAACACGAAATATCCCTCCTTGTATCAATTAGTATTATACTACAAGTTGAAACGTTCTCAAAGAAAAAAAGGCATCTTATATGACACCTTTTTCTAATGGAAATAAAAATTCTCTATAATTAAGATAGAATAGAATCAATCAATGAAATCTCATTGGATAAGATATTTGCATCATCATCCATAGAAATAGTTGTTTCTTTTTCACTCACTGGTTCTTTCTTTTGTTCTTGATCAAATATTGCATCAATCATAGTTAATTCATCTAGCATTGTATCATTGATATCATTCTTTTCTTCAATCGTAGGTTTAGCTACAGAAATATTTTCTGAATTCGTATTTTCTATTTCTAAAGTGTTTTCTTCCTCTTTTGTAATTGATTCTTCTTTTGGAATAGAAATTTCCTTGACTACCATTGGATCACTCCTTGAAATACTAGCATCAACAAGTTTTAAAGAATTTTCCATAGAATTTTTTAATAAGGCTGTGACTGTTTCTCCAAAGAGAGAAGTACTTTCCTTTGGAACTGAAACATCGATTTTTTGAATCTTAAATTCTTCCCTATTTTCTATATCTTTTAAAGAAGCATCAAAAGAATCTTTTAATATGCGAAACGATGGAGAATCCAAATTAAAAATTGAAGAACTATCTTCTACCTGAATAGAAACTGGAGGTAAATCTAAAGAATCATTTACTTTTGCTTCTGAAACTTCTCTTCTTGCTTCTTCAATAGCTTTTAAAGATTCATCAAAAGAATCTTTTAATGCATGGAATGAAGTAGATTCTAAATCAAAAATCGAACCATTATTTTCTAAAGAATCTTCGTGTTTTTCCTTTTGCATAGTCATTTGAACTTCAGGCATACTTCCATCCATTTGTGGCATAGCATCTGGTTCCAAAACATCTAAAGGTGCTGGCATTTTAGATGCTACAGTATCTAAAGGATTCAAAGTTGGTTCACTAATTTGAAGTGTTTGTGGTTTAGATTTTAAACTCTCCTCTTTAGGTTTTTGTTTTTTAGGGATTGGATCTACACATGGTTTATCATCAAACCCCAATACTGGATATCCTCCAAATGGGAAAAGCAGTAAGAAAAATCCAAAGGAATTTTTATGATGAAACTTTTTAGCAAGATCAAAAGGAAAAACTAAAAATACATAGATATTATAAATAGGTACCAACAATAATAGGCATTTTCGACCATTTCTATAAGCAATATCAAATAATAAATAAAGATTATAAAATGGCACAAATCCTCCCCACCAAGCACGACCAGATTTACGAATTGTTTCACAAACACCAAGCAACATCAAAAAGAATAGTAATCCCACTAACATGGATAATTCAAGCCAATATGGTTTTAAAGGATTAATAAAATCTTTCATAATATCTAACAATAATAATGGATACATATCCTTCCCTCCTATCAATGACTTGTCCAATTTTCAACTACATTACAACTACTACTCTGTGGCATTGGATTTGGCATTTCCATCTTTACAATAATTGGAATCCGAAAAGCACTACCAAAGACAAGGCAATTTCCAACCTGTAAAGTTTTCTGTTTTTCAATGATGTCTTCCGTAATATTAGGAATCATTTTCGTAATATATTCAATATCTCTTGGATGACTCATCTTAAATATAAAGAAATTACTACATTGAGAAATTACAGTCTCACTTAAATCAACTGGTCTTTGAGAAATTAGAGCCATGATGACCCCATACTTTCTTCCCTCTTTCGCAACCCGGTCAAAAATATTATAGCCAAATAAGAATTCGTCCTGATCATTTTGTACATAGCGATGGGCTTCTTCTAACAAGATATTAAAAGGAAGACTTCCACGTTGTATTTTTCTAGATAATTCGAATATTAAACGAGTAAAAATTTTAACGATTGACTTTGCAAAAGCATCATCTACGTCTTCTAAATTAATATTAATTAGTTGAAATTTTTGATTATCCTTGACAATGAGACTACTAATATATTGATCAATTCGAACAAAATCTTTATAATCAAAGAATTTTGCATAAGGACCAATCACTAAATCATGAAGTTTTACTTTTAACGTAATTGCATCTGCATATACATTCTCATTTCTTAACCAACCTTCACTAATCAAAGCAAAGTTTAAGGCATTCTCCATATCATTTAAAGTAAAATATTTTACTTCTTGTGGTTCATATTGGTTGAGTTCTGGTTTAATAAATTTACCTAAGTATTCTGTTAACAACACCCTTTCTGAAAATTGATCACTCGAATCAATCAGAAAACATTCTTGTAGTTTTCTAGTATATCCAATTCCCTGAACTGTTGCATTTAAATTAAATTCATTGGTTGGACAAGTATTAAAAATAGAAAAAATTTCATCCCTTTTACTCGCAGAACCTTGATTAGAATAAAGTATCGTCATAATCGCATTCGCAATTAAATGATTTTTATAATCCAAAGCCTCTCCATCTGATTGAGAAAATATTTTAACCAATTTCATCATTTTTTCGATAATAGAAAGCTGTGTATGCGTATTGGCAGATAATAATAAAGCAATATCTTCCATATTAAGCAACCAAATAGGGACATTTAAAAGTTCTCCTTGATGAGCATTATTAGGATTTGTTGTCAAAAAACGAAAATGATAGTTCGGATTGACCTCATGAATTTTAGAAAATGCAGTATAGTATTCACCAGAGGAATCAAAAATTAAAAAGTTAGATTTAAAAGGAACAAATTCTGGGTTATAAAAAACATTTTGAATGGTTCTTGCTACTCCACAACTTTTTCCACCACCAGTATTTCCAAAAATACACATATGAGTACTAAACAATTCATTAATACTCGTATACACTTTTTTATTTGAATAAAAGGGGCTAATTCCAAGTTCCATCAAACCAAAACCTGGATTTCCAACAATGAGTGATAATTCTTCTACTGTTAAAGCACGAGTAGATGCATTTAGGCTTGGTTTCTTTAAAACTCCTCCAATAAATTTTCCATCTGAAATCTGACCTAAAAGTTTTACTTTCACTGAATCTGCCAGTAAATCTTTTACCTCTGCTAAAATTGTTTTTTCACTATCTTGTAAAATCAGAGGCATATTCATAATATCAGATTCAATCGTACCACTATTAGCAAGTTTTATTTCAGCATCATAATCTCCAATATATAAAATTTTCTCAAACATCTTACATTTCCCCTTTAATTCATTTAATTTATTTAAATTAGTTCTTCTAACTGTTTCCTCACTTCAGGAGAAACACTTTTCATTAAATTACGAATCTTTTCTGATTTTTCATATAAATGAAGTGTCCTCTCATAGAATTCTAATTTTTCTTCTACAATTTTAATTTGCCCATGAACCGCATTCCGACTCACATTACTATTTTCAGCAATTTCACTAAGAGATAAATCATCAAAGTAATATGCCTCAAAATACTCTCTTTGTTTCTCAGTAAAAAGAAGTGAATAATAATCATATAAGTTATTTAGATAGATTTTCTTATCCATAAGTTCCTCCTACATCATGTCTTTAAATAATCCATAAATATATTTTTCAATATCAAAAGACTGTAAATCTTCTTTGGCTTCTCCCAGTCCAATATATTTTACTGGAAGCATCACTTCTTCTTTAATCGCAAGAACGACACCACCTTTGGCAGTTCCATCTAGCTTTGTTAAAACAATTCCTGTAATATTTGTGATTTCTTTAAATTTTTTTGCTTGACTGATTCCATTTTGACCTGTAGTTGCATCAATAATTAGAAGTGTTTCATGAGGTGCATCTGGAATTTCACGTCCAATGATTCGGTTAATTTTCTCTAGTTCGTTCATTAAATTCACTCGATTTTGAAGTCTACCAGCGGTATCGATTAAAACAACGTCATAAGATTCGTCTTTTGCTTTCTTTAATCCGTCAAAAACAACCGATGCAGGATCACTCCCCTCTTCCTTTCCAACGAAACCAACATCTACTTTTTTACTCCATTCTTCTAACTGCTTAGTAGCACCTGCACGGAAAGTATCACCGCCTACTAGCAAAACCTTTTTACCTTCATTTTTTAATTTCCATGCAAGTTTCCCAATCGTAGTAGTTTTTCCTACCCCATTGACTCCAACAAATAACAAAATAGTAGGACCACTTTCTGCATAATGAATCTTATTAGTTAAAATGCTATCATCTACATAAATAATAAATAATTCGTCAACAATGATTTCTTTTAAATCTTCTGGATTTTCAAGTTTTTCTTTTTTCACACGGTCCCTTAAACGATCCATAAAACTCATCACAGTGTTAACTCCAATATCTGCCATAATTAAAATTTCTTCTAATTCATCAAAATATTCATCCGTAATTTTTTGATATCGAGATGTCAATCCAATAAGATTTGACACAAAACTCTTTCTCGTTTTTGTAAGTCCCTTTTCATATACTTTTACATCCAGATTGACACTAGAAGGAACCTCCTTCTTAACAGTTTCTTTGAAATCTCTTTTTTCTATTTTCTTAGATTCTATCTCACTATTTTCGACAATTTCTGAAGTAAAATCTTCATTTTTTTCTTCCTCTTCTTGTCGCAGTACTTCACTATCTAATTCTTCTTCATTAGACACTGAAGAATTCTTAAACATATCTTTTATTTTACTAAATAGTCCCATAAATCCTCCTGTTAGATACTCAACCATCTATATTACATTATAGCAAAGTATCAAATAAATTACTATAAAAAACAAAAAGAAAAGTGAAGTAATCATAATATTATCTTCACTTTTCAATGAATCATTTCAAAGTACTAGGATAATTAACAAAGAAAGATTAATATTTGCCTTCTATTAAAAGGTTCTTGCTATGATTCAATTTTAAATAAATCATCGCTGATTCCACTTTCAATATTCTTTTGATTGTAGAGAAAAGATAAACATTAATTTCAAAAGTAAGCTAAAAGATATATTCTAGTGACCATAAAAAAAGAAAAAATTCAATATATTTTCACAATGAAATGAAAGAAAAGCTTTACTTCATCAGAATTTAAAAATATAGAGTAATATAAAATAAATTGTTTAAATCTGATTTTGATAAGTTTTTGATATAAAAATGAAGAGATAGATAACTAAATTTAAGATAAATAGTATAAATAATAGATAAAATGAAATTCTATAAACAAGTAAGTTTGTAATTACAAAAAATAATACAAGAGAAGGCATGGACAAACTTGCTTTTTTTTAGTATAATTTTATCGGTTAGTTCTTTTATATCAAAAATTAACTTATGAAAGGAGTATTAAAAGTGAAAATAGATAAACCAATTGAAACAAAGATTATTGTTTTAGGTGGTTTAGGCGAAGTTGGAAAAAACATGTATTGTTTAATGCATGGAGAAGAAATTGTGATTATTGATGCGGGAATTCGTTTCCCAGAAGGTGATTTATTAGGAATTGATTATGTTTTACCGGATTATACTTTTCTAAAAGAAAATCAAAATAAAATAAAATGTCTAATTATTACACATGGGCATGAGGATCATATTGGAGGAATTCCATTTTTATTACAATCCTTAGAAATTCCAGCCATTTATGCACCAAACCAAGCAAGAGAATTAATTGCAATTAAATTAGAAGACAGAAATATCAGATATGATCATTTATATGCATATGATGATACTACAAAACTAAAGTTCAAAAATTTTGAAATTGAATTTTTTAGAACCACACACTCTATTCCTGATTCACATGGAGTTTATTTAAAAACACCAAATGGAAGTGTTGTAACAACTGGAGACTTCAAATTCGATTTAACTCCAATTGGACCAATGGCAGACTTACACAAGATGGCTGAACTTGGAAAAAGAGGAATTGATTTATTAATCAGTGATTCAACAAATGCATTAAATGAAGGAATGTCTATTAGTGAATCGAAAGTAGACGACACCTTAATGGATATTTTTAGTCAATATCAACATCAAAGAATCATTATCGCAACCTTCGCATCCAACATTTATCGCTTAAAACATATCGTAGAAACATGTTACAAACATAATAGAAAAATCTGTGTTTTCGGAAGAAGCATGGAAAATAATATCCAAATATCGATCAATGGAGGATATATTGATCATAAAGATTTATTTATTACACCAGAAGCTGCAAATACTTTGAAACCTGGAGAGGTAACTGTTTTATGTACAGGTTCTCAAGGGGAACCACTTGCTGCATTATCAAGAATTGCAGAAGGAACTCATAAACAAGTGTCACTAAGACCAGATGATATTGTTATTTTTTCATCTTCTCCGATTCCAGGAAACGCATTAGCAATTTCAAAAACAATTAACAAACTTTATTTAAAAGGAGTCCAAGTATTCACAAACAGTAACTCTGATGGAGATTTACATACGTCTGGACATGCCAATGAAGAGGAATTAAAACTCATGATTCGCTTGTTTATGCCAAAATATGTAATGCCATTCCATGGAGACTATCGCATGCTAAAACACCACGCAAATATCGCAATTGATTGCGGAGTTCCAAAAGAAAATACCTTTGTATTAGAAAATGGGGATATTTTATCCTTAACAAACCATGAAATCAAAAAATCAAAAGAAAAAGTTTCCGGTGACGATGTTTATGTCGATGGAAACCGTATCGGTGAAGTAGGAAGTGCTGTCATTAGAGATAGAAAAATGATGTCCAATGACGGAATTCTCGTAGTAATTGCGAATGTAAATATGGAGAAAAGAAAATTACTAATTAAGCCAAATATTACGACTCGTGGTTTTATCCTAGTCAATGAAAATGAAGAATTAATCAAAAAAATCGAAATAACTTGTGAGAATATTTTAAATGAACGACTAAAAAACAGTAAAGATAGTATCAATGAACTAAAGAGTAAATTAATTAGCGAATTAATCATTCATACAGAAAAACTAACAGGAAGAAGGCCAATCATTTTACCTGTAATTATTGATATTAAACGATAAAAGCACTCAGAGATTTCTGAATGCTTTTTTTATTGGATAGCAACGACTATTTCACTTTTCATTTCAACTTCTAAATCGGAAGATGGAAGAATTTTTTCATCACTCCACTCTGACCAATCACCGTACTCAATCTTCTGACAAGGACCAGTACATAAATTACAACATTGATTATTTTCCATTAATGTTTTATTTTTTGGACAAGTATTTTCTACTGTCGGAACACATTCACAAGGCATATCACAAGTAGTATCAACCACTTGAAATTTCCGAGAGCGGTACTGATAAACTCTAACTCCATCTTCTACGATAACCTTTCGTGTTTTCCTTATCTCATTTCCAATCTTATCGGAAAGATAATAAGAAATTTGATATTCTCCTGGTACCGTTAGATTCAAATTAGAAGCATCTACCTCATAGTCTTCAATTCCAGACCCACTATCTAAAACAGATACATTCAATTTTGGATCGAACTTACCATCTACTGTTATATAAAGAGGATTAATAAAATAAATTTCTGGTAAATCTTGATCAATATTAGAAACAACAACAGTTGCTTTTTTACTTACTTTTCCTTTTTTATTTCGAGCGAGGATTGTAAGTTCTTTATTTTTAGTCACCTCTAATTGATTACTCTCTTGCCAAGATAATCCACCATCAAATGAAAATTCACTAACATTCCCCCTACTTTTATCAACTGTCACAATAACTGAATCCTTTGTCCAATCAGTAGTAGATAAAGTAGCTTTCGGAATCTCTAAACGATTCTGATCAAAATAATTTACAAGGAAAAGAATCACTACAATAATAATCGTTGCAATTCCCAAAATTGTAAAAAAAATGATTCCAAGCTTTCGATCATCTTCTGCATGATTCGGAGCATTTGTAACATCAATAGGACGCCCATATTGATCAACAGGTCCCATGTATTCTACCTTTTTCTTTCTCATTTTACTGTCCTACCTCTCCTTCTATCACACCATCTTCTTTAATCATAGTCTCAACTTCTCTAGTTGGCGTTGCCTTTACTTCCTCTTGATCCCATTCACTCCATTCTCCCCAAATTGTCCTAGAGCAAGTCTTATAACACGTATTACAACACTCACCTTGTTCATTTAAAGAATATCCAGTTGGACAAGTTCCTGTCGATGAAGCTGCCGATGATGCAACACAATTACACAAATATGGCTGACACTCATAAGACTCAATCGTTCCATCACGATAACGGTAATAAGTCCTTCCTACAATATCTTTTACAATAATCGTTCTTGTTTTCTCAACAAAGTTCCCTGCACGATCAAAAGCAGAATAAACAACTTGATATTCTCCTTCTCTCGTTGTATCAATGGTACTAGGAACCGCTGTATAGTTATTACTTAATCCTGAATCCTTATCAGAAACTTGAACTCCTGTTCGAACAGAAAAAGAAGAACCCATTTGAACCGTTGTCGTAGATTCAAAAGCCATTTCTGGCGGTGTGCGGTCGATATTAGAAACCGAAACTGGAATCTTTTTACTTGTTTTATTTTTTGTATCCATTACTTGAATCATAATCTCTCCATTTTGATTCATAGTATATGTATTATTGGATTGCCAAGACGAACCTCCATCAAAAGAATAAGATAAAACTTTACTACTGTCATTCGTAATCGTAACTATGATATCGTCCGTTGTCCACTCCTCTGTTGATAAACTATATGTTGGAAACTCAATTAAAGGTCTTGTGTCACTATATAAATAAATGCCAATAGAAAAAACAGCAATAAAGAAACCACTAATTGCAATGATAAAGATTAAAATATTTTTCTGTTTTTTCTTGGAAACTTTTTCTAATACTTGTTCTTCATTATACATATCGAAGGATTCCTTTCTATTCTATTATAAATATAACAAATTAGGACAAAACTTACAAGAAAAAAGAGACTTATTTTGCCTCTTCTTGTGCTCTTGTTTCCCGAATGACAGTCACCTTAATAGTACCAGGATACTGCATTGTAGATTCAATTTGCTCTTTGATATCTCTCGCAATTTTGTGAGAAGTTAAATCATCGACTTCTTCTGGTTTTACAATCACCCGAAGTTCTCTACCAGCTTGTACTGCGAAAGTTTTTTCAACACCATCAATATCATTACCAATAGATTCCAACTGTTCTAGTCTCTGAATGTAATTTTCCAAAGAATCATTTCTAGCACCAGGACGCGAAGCACTTAAAGCATCCGCAATCGCTACAATAATAGAAATAACACTCGTTGCCTGTGTATCTCCATGGTGAGATGCAATCGAATTAATTACAACTTCGGGTTCATGATATCTTTTCGCTAAATCAACGCCAATGGTAACATGACTACCTTCCACTTCATGGTCAATAGATTTTCCAATATCATGTAACAGTCCTGCTCTTTTCGCAAGCACTACATTTTCACCCAACTCACCAGCCAAAACACCAGATAGATGGGCAACTTCAATAGAATGTTGTAATGCATTTTGTCCATAACTCGTACGGAAATGTAATTTACCAATTAATTCTACTAACTCTGGATCCATTTTAGTAAGCCCCAATTCAAATAAAGCATCATTTCCATATTCAATAATTTTAGACTTCATATCCTTACTAACTTTGTCATAAAGTTCTTCAATTCTAGTAGGATGAATTCTACCATCCTTTAATAAGGTTTCTAATGTTACACGTGCAATTTCTCGACGCAATGGATCAAAACTAGATAAAACAACAGCTTCTGGTGTATCATCAATAATTAAATCAACTCCTGTAATTGCTTCAATTGTACGAATGTTTCTTCCCTCGCGACCAATAATTCTTCCCTTTAAATCATCATTTGGAAGATTGACGACAGTGACAGTTTGCTCATTCGCAACATCAGATGCAAACTTCTGCATAGAACTAACCAACAATTCTTTTGATTTTCGATCTACTTCTAGTTTTGCTTCATTTTCACTTTCTCTAATATAGGAAGAAATTTCTTTAGACATTGCTTCCTTTACTTTACTCATCACCATTTCTTTGGCTTTATCAATTCCAATTCCTGAAATCTCATGTAATAAATCTAACTGTTGTTGTTTTATTTCTTCCACTTTCACTTGTTCGTCTTGGATTTCTTTTTGTTTATCAAATAATTTGTTTTCACGATCATCCAATGTAGATTCTCTTTTTTGATAAAGTTCATCACGCTTGTCCATATTTTTTTCTCTTTGAATCAAACGTTCTTCAGATAATTTAATCTCGTTTTTCTTTTCTTTTAATTCCTTTTCATAATCAAGCTTCAATTTATGAATTTCTTCTTTTGTTTCTAAAATAGCCTCCCTTTTCGTTTTCTCTGCATCTTTTTTTGCCTTTTCCATAAAAGACTCTACTTTTTTAGAAGCACTATTTGTCCTATAATGGTTAATAAGAACACACAGCCCAAAACCTAAAATTAATCCAATAACGACTAGTAAAATGGAGAATCCTAAATCCATATCTATACCTCCATTTCTTTCTATGTATATAATTATTCATAATCATTACATCTAATTCTATTGTAAGTTTAATAGAAAAATAAGTCAAGAATTTGATTCATTTCTCTTTCTTTATATGATTTAAAACTTCCTTGAATTCAGTTCATTTTAATAAAAAAAAAGAAAAAAAAATATTATTTTTCTTCCAAAAATAAATTCATATTCGCAATTTGCCATTCATATCTTTGAATTAGTTGTTTTTGCTTAGAGAGAGGTACTTTTTTTGACCCTCTTTTAGCACAATAAAATATTGGAACTTTTAATTCCTCTGCAACCCTAATTTCTTCATTTGTGGGTAACTCCTCACAAAGTATCCCAATAGGAAAGAATGGTTGATTGTTAATGGAATATGCAATTTCATTATATCTATTTGTAAGCACCATAAATTCTTCTAAAGTATAAAGTCTCCTTTTATAACAAATATTATTGTATTCAACTTTCATAGGTCCCTGAGAATAGACATCCTCATGATTGATAATCCTAACTTTTATAGGATCTAAAGTTCCATAAATAAATTTAATGGTATGGCTCCGATTTTCTTCATAGAATATTTGATAATCAAAGTCCTGTAAACTAAGACATATCATACGTCTACTACCATTTTTAATGTAATGAATTATTTGATTCACTCGATCTATATCATCAACTTCAATCCCTGTATTATGAACAAGAATAGGATATTTTAAATCACTAATATCGTAATAAGGAATGCTTTTCATATTTTTAGGAACAAAATCACTCGCTGAAAATATATAATGATTCACAGCATCCACAAATTTATTTTTTTGTATCTCCCAATCATCATATAAAATACTTTTCAGTAGTAAGTCTTTAATTTTCCAATAAAAATCAAGTATATAAGATATATCAAAGTTTTCAAAATGAAGGACAAATTCATAAATAGATTTTCCCTCTAACTTACGATGATTTTTTAAGACAAACTCACAAAGTGTTTGAATATCAATTAATAAGTTGTAAGGACTCGTTTCAAAATATCTACTGATCAATAATCCTATAGCAATATATTTAGACAGTTCTTGATAAAACTGAATTTTAGGAATACTTTTTCCACCAGAAAGATTAAATATTCTTTAAATTACTTGTCCCTTTAAAAAATTAGAATCCAAACGAAAGCTATCTTCTGTTAGAATATCTAAAGAAGAAGTATACTCACCCATTAGTGATGGCAAAATCCATCATCAGCATGAGTCATTCCATAGTCACAGAATCTTTGATGCTCTTCTAAACAGGCAATACCACTAGAATATTCCCAAATAAATCCCATATGAAAATAAAAACTTTCAACATTGATATCATGTGCCCTCCTGCAAAAACGTTCATCAAAAAATATTTTCATAGGAATATCTAACCTAGGATGTTTTCTCATAAAACGAATCAGTTGATTGGGTTGTTCAAGATAATAAGAAGCAAACTCTTCATAGTTAAATAACTTACTAATCCCATAATATCCAAAAGCTTCTAATACTTCATGTGTATAAATCATAGGATATCTAAAAAAGTAATCAACAAAATCACTTTTAGAGAATAATTCATCTAAAATCCCATTATGATCAAATGCATGAGCAAAAAATTCAACAAATGAGAAAGCAAACTTTTTCCATTTCAATTCAACACCAAAACATTTAGAATTAGAAAAAAGTGCATTATAATCTTCCCCTATATTATATTTTCAATTAAAGTTTTAAATAACAAATAATATTCCTCTGGACCTTGACATCTTTGGTAATTAAATATGTTATAAACAAATAAATATTCTGCGTTTTCATACACCCAATCTTTATCTGTAAGTAAGGGATTATAGGGAACATCTGATGAAGAATCTATATAAATATCATCAAGTTCTAGTTTTTTTGAAGTTCTTCTGCTTTTAAAAGAATGACACGATAAATACTATAAAATCGTACTTCTTCATAAGTTTCACCCACTATGATACCCCCTCCTTTTTATTAAAAATTGGACATTTTAAAGTGGTAAAACAATTTTACAAAATTATCTAAAACTTAAATATTACATGAACTAACATACTCAATTATTCTTTTTGTACTAAAAGAGTGATGAATTATTTTCACCACTCTTTAGAATTTAAAAATCAATGTCTCTTTAATTTTTTTCTTCAATCGCATAATAAGCACGTACTGCCGTTTCAATCTCTTTCGTCAAGTCTTTATGATCTTTCAAGAATAATTTAACATTTTCTTTTCCCTGACCAATTTTTTCACCATGATAAGAATACCAGGCACCACTTTTTTCCAAGATACCACAGTCACTTGCAAGGTCAATTAATTCACCTTCGTGAGAAACTCCTTCTCCATACATAATATCTACGACTGCTGTTTTAAATGGTGGAGCCACTTTATTTTTAACAACTTTCACTGTTGTCTTATTTCCAACAAATCCATCTCCCATTTTTAAAGATTCGCTACGCCTTACATCTAAACGAATACTTGCATAGAACTTGAGGGCTCTTCCTCCAGGTGTTGTTTCTGGATTTCCAAACATAACTCCCACTTTTTCTCTTAATTGATTAATAAAAATTGCCGTAGTTTTAGTTTTGTTAATCGTTCCAGAAAGCTTACGAAGTGCTTGGCTCATTAATCTTGCCTGAAGACCAACATGACTATCTCCCATATCTCCATCAATTTCTGCTTGAGGAACTAATGCCGCAACACTATCAATTACGACGATATTAACAGCTTCACTTCGTACCAAAGCCTCACAGATTTCTAAGGCCTGTTCTCCTGTATCTGGTTGTGCAAGTAATAACTCGTTAATATCAACTCCCAAATTCTTCGCATATACAGGATCTAAGGCATGTTCAGCATCAATGAATGCAGCTCTACCACCTCTCTTTTGCACTTCCGCAATCGCATGAAGCGCAAATGTTGTTTTACCACTAGATTCTGGTCCATAGATTTCTACAATTCTACCCTTAGGATATCCACCAACCCCTAAAGCAATATCTAAAGACAAACTTCCACTGGGTGTTACATCTAATTCTAAATGTTTGTTATCTCCAAGTTTCATAATAGAACCTTTTCCAAATTGTTTCTCAATGTCGCTTAAAACTTTCTCTAAAGCCATATCCTTATTTACATTATTTTCTGTCTTTGCCATAAAAAACCTCCTATATTTATATTCTGACAATCTAATCATAATATAATTTTTTCAAAAATGCAATACTTTTTTCAAACAAATGTTTGTTTTTGCATAAAATATGCTTTTCTACTTATAATTATACAGAAAAAAAAGTCCATTGGGACTTTAATCTTCAAAAAGAATTTTTTTATTCAACGAATAATACTGTGCCATAGATACAATTGACATAATAGTAGCAAAGTAAATAAAGAATAAATCTACTCGAATCCCAATATATTCAAATGGCATATTATTAAAGAATAAAAGAGTAATCCCTATCATCATAGATGCAGTTTTAAGTTTACCAGAATGAATCGCTGCAACTACCTTTCCTTTAGAAGCAGCCTCCATACGAATCGTATCTACAATGATATCTCTCGCTACTACAATAACAGGAACTAGCGGATGAAGGAAACCCTCAGCCGTAAAAATAATCAAAATAGGATTTACCAAAATTTTATCGGCAATAGCATCTAATATTTTCCCACGGTTCGTAACCATATCATATTTTCTCGCAAGATATCCATCAAAAAAGTCAGTAATACTCGCAATAATAAAAATACAACCTGCAATAACATAGCGTAAATCTAAATCAATCACTGTACGAATAACAGGAATTTCAACTCCAATCATATCAAAGGGAAAAACTAAAATTCCAATTAAGATAATTGAAAATATAATTCTAGTAATGGTTAACTTAGTAGGTAAATTCATAATATTCACTTCCATCTCCTAACAATTCATTGGTAATCGTAGGCTTTTTCGAAGAAGCTTTATTGATCACAAAAAATACCAATAAAATCAAAACGAACCCAATGAGCACCCCTAAAATTGGTTTTAGTGGAACTTCTTTTCTATCTTTAATCTGTGTATAAGGAGAAACAATCTGCTTTTTCTTTTCATTCGAAGCATTTGCTTGCTTCTCCATAACCGTTGAAAGAGAAATCTTAGAAGTTCTTTCAAACATAAAATCATTAAACTCGTCGGATAATTTATTCACGTTCAGACCTAAGTATTTTGCATAATCCTTCACATAATCACGAAGAGAAAATATATCTTTAAAAGCACGTACATTACCGTCTTCAATGTTTTCTAGTTGAATCATAGACATATTTAAGTCTTCACTAGCCTCTTCTAAACTAACACCATTTTTTATCCGAGTTTGCTTTAAATACTTCCCAATTTCTTTCATTTAAAACACCTCTATTAATCAAAATAATAATACTTTATAAGCCATGTTCTGTACCTATTTCTAGGTGACAAACATTTATCTACCGAATAGTCGGTCCTCGATTCCGTTATGATTCCTTCCTCGAAGCTCCCCTACCAAATTTGGGTTTCTCACTCGCGGGGTTTACCACGTTTCACTTTTTTCTTTCGAAAAAAATCGTCACTGCGGCACTTTACAACTACTTACTCCCTATTCTAAGAACTTAGGAGTTTTCGTCGCCGTTAGCTAATGCTACCTAAGGTTATTTTTTCCCTTAGCACGAACACTAAAGACATTCCAGTCTTTGTGAGCATGGACTTTCCTCTATATTATAAAAATACAGTGTTTGTCAAAGTACTATCATTGATTTCCTATTCATCATCATTTTCTAATTCATTCACATCATCACTTAAAGCAGAACTTTTTCCATATACAATCTTTTCAAGATTAGAAACACGACGAATAATATCCATATTGGTAACCTCTTTATCACTGGTTTTCGCAATATCAATACTCATTCTAACATTTCTAAGTTCTCTCTTCAAGTTTATAATTTCTTTTAATAGATCTTCTTTTTCTTTTTCTAATCCTTTAATAATGCCATAAAACTGTTCATAGTCCCCAATAATTTGATCTAGAAATTGATCTACCTCTTTTAACCGATACCCTCTGGTATCAATTTTAAATTCTCGTTCTAAAATGTCTTGTGGTGTGAGAGAAATCTTATCCTGCATCATTTTTATCACCAATCCCTTACGCTATTATTATCCCAAAAAACTTGACTGTTGTCAATTGAAAGCATCAAGACATTCCGCAATATAAAAATCTCCATATTTACGTGCCATCTTTAAGTCTTTTTTTGTACGAATCGTCCATAAATAAATAGGAATATTACTTTTTCTAATCTTCTTTAAAAAGGGAGTAGGGATTCCTCTAATATCATAAGAAACAAAATCAGGTCGAACAAAGTTTTTGACAAAAAATGCTGAATTTACAAGTAGATAGTACCAATAGTACTGTTCTTTAGGATTGGATGAAATTAAAAGTCCTGTTGCATATTTTCCTTTTTCTAAAAACCAACGAACAATTCGAATATCAAAAGACTGAATTTGCACTTTTCCAGTATAATTAGAAAGACTATTTAGAAGTGCATGACAAGTTTTACGATAATTTTTCGCACGTTTTACTTCAATTAATAAGGGAACACTACCCTTTACTAATTCTAAAACCTCAGAAAACAAAGGAATTTTTCCTTTCCCATCTAGAAATGAATACGTTAAAAGTTCATCATATGTACAGTCTTCTATTTTTTTATCTACTCCCATTAAACGTTTCAGATTACAATCATGAAATACAACAAGCTTAGAATCCCTCGTTAAATAAACATCCAGTTCAATAGGCAAAAAATAAAGAATACTTTTAGAAAATGCATCCATTGTATTTTCAACGATGCCATTTCCATGATACCCACGGTGAGATATAATTTCAGAAAATTTCTTCTTCATACTGCTCGTTCTCCTTTAGTAACAATTTTCTACTTTTCATTATACCACGATGGTAACAATTTGTCCCCATATAAAGTTGAATCATCAGAGTATCTTGTTCCATTTTTCCTAAAGTTTCAATGATATAGAGATATCCCACTTTGATCACCTCAACATAAATCTACAACATTTTTGCTTTTTTTTCATCTGATTCGACAAAACTAGAGCAAATACGAGTCTACTTTCTTACAAAGAATATAATAAAAAACAAGAAAAAAATGTTTAGTTGTCAATGATGTGACACCTAAATAAGTGGTAAAAAATATTAAT
>CAJTXV010000006.1 GCA_910584255.1 uncultured Bacilli bacterium | reverse complement strand
GTCGAGCAAAAGAGATAGTAGATGCATATGAAGCACAAATGATAGAAGATAATTTCAAAAGAAACAGAGCAGAAGAGGAAGGATTCGAAAAAGGGATGAAAGAAGGTCTTGAACAAGGGAGTAGAGAAAGTAAAATTGAAATTGCAAAATCTATGTTGAATGAGGGTATGGAAACATCTCAAATTTCTAGAATTACAACGTTATCTATCAAGGAGATTAATCAACTAAAACAATAAAGAAAAAAGAGGCAAGTTGTCTCTTTTTCTGCAGAATCAAGTATTATAGTTAGGACTATATTTCATCTCATATTTATGTTATAATAATGTTTAATAAAAAGCAGTGGTGAAAAAGATGAATTTAATATCAGAAGTACAAAAATTACTATCACAAGGTAAGATAGAAAAAGCAGAAAACCTCGTTAAAACCCATAAAGAAGAATTAGATTATGATGATTATCATGCTTATCTTGGATTATGTTTAGAAATGAAATATCAGTATGAAGAAGCTACCAATGAATATTATAAAGTGCAATACGTAGGAGAAAAAATTAGTCCTAAATTTTATCATTTTCATTTAGCTACCTGTTTAAATGCTTTAGGAAAACCAAAGCAGGCACTCGCACATTTAATAGAAATAGAACACTATCTTTCTAAAAAAAATCTCCCTCTTTTTTATCAATTTTATGTAACTTATAATATGCTTGGAGATGACACAAAGTCGAAACCTTATATTGAACATATTTGTAAACGTACCAAGAATCCATTTTATCAAATTCGATATGCTAATGTTTTAAATAACTTAGGTCATTTTAGAAAAGCCTATGAAATAGAAAAGAAAATCTATAAAAAATATCCAGAGGATCCATCTGTAATTCGTGAACTTTCCTCTAGTAGTTATAATTTAAGAAATTATAACGAGGCAGAAGTATATTTAAAAAAATTGATAGAATTAAATGAATATACAGATTGGGATATTTTATATCTTGCCAATATTTATATTTTAAATGATCAATATGAGCAAGTACTAGAAGTGTTACCCAAAATAAGAGAAATGAATGCACATGTTTATGTAAAATATGCTTATTGTTATAGTAGACTAGGAAAAGAAAAAAAGGCTATTTTCTACTACCAAAAGGCAATTACAGAAGATGCCAAAAATATCATTGGAATTACTTCTTTTTCGCTCTTCTATCGTGAACGAGGTAAGTTTGAAGAAGCAATGAAAGTTTTAAAGGAGTATCAGAAAAGAAATCCAGAGTATAAGAGTAGAATTTATTATGAAATAGCCAAAGTAGAAAGTGATCAGGAAAATTATCAAAAGGCAATTACATATTTAAAAAAGTCGAAACAAATAGATGAACATCCTTTAATTTATTGTGATCTCGCTTGGAATTATAAACAATTAGGAAAACTGAAAGAAGAAAAAGAAGCATTAGAAAATGCCATCAAGTGGATTCCAAATGATGATTGGGTTTTATTAGAACTTGGAACTTGCCTTTTACAATTAGATGAATATGAAGAGGCCTTAGAAAAATATAATCAGATTGATATAAATAATACAGAAATGGATTTAAACCGTTATTCTTACGAAGTTGGGGTTTGTCATGAAATGTTAGGAAATTATAAAGTTGCGAAAGAATTTTTTTTAAACGTTTCTGAAAAAGAGTCTTATACTTATGGACACTTAGTAAAATGCTCCTTAGAACTAGATGAAATCAGCGATATGAGGAAATGGATGAATCAAATTAATCTATCAAAGGAAAAGGATGCCTGGTTCTTAGAACTATATTTAGACATCTTAGAAAAGGAAAATAGGGTTTCTGAATTAGAATCCATGTTAGAAAAGAATAAAAAATTTATTCCTAGATTACTGTATCTATACAAAAAAGTATTTTTAGAATGTCAATATGCAAAAAATAGAGAAGATTTCCATTTAGAAAAAGCTTTACTTTATCAAAAAGAAATTCAAGAAATAGAAGGAATCAATAAAGAGAATATTCTAAAAGAAGGATCTATTTTAAATCGTATGGGAGATAGAGAACAAGCAAAGAAGTGTCTTAAAAAGGCAGAGAAGCTTGGAATGATGAATCGTCTTTTAAAACGTGAATGGATTTATAATTATCAACTTTCAGAAAATAAAGAAGATTTAGAAACCTCTCACCAACTAGCCGTAGAATTATATCAAGATACAAAGAAGAAAGAGGATTTACTTTTAATTGTGATTTCAGATTATAAAAGAAAAAATTATAAAAGGGCACTTTTTAAAATCAAAAAATTAAAAAAAGAAAAATTTATATCAGAAACTATGGAAATCATTCGTGGGATTTGTTATTATAAAATAGGATTCAAAAGTTATGGAAATAAAATTTTAAAACAATATGACAAAGAACATGATTTTCTAAAAGAATTTTTAAAAGAAGGAGAGAAAAAGAAGTGAATAAAAGAATTATAGTATTTCTATTACTAAGTATTTTAATAATACCAACTACTTGTCTTGCAAAACCAGAAGATTATATTTCTACAGGACTACAAGAAGCTTGTCAGGAAGAAAATATTAACTTTAACCACCCAGATTATAAAGAAAGTGAAGAGAAAGCTAATATTTATTTATTCCGTGGTTCTGGCTGTTCTCACTGTTATGAGTTTTTAACTTATTTAGAGGCAATGACTGAAGAATATGGAAAATATTTTAATTTAATCTCTTATGAAGTCTGGGATCAAGTAAATCACCCTAATAATCAAAAATTATTAGAAAGAGTTGCTAGAAAATTAGGTGATGATGCGGGGGGTGTTCCTTATATTGTAATAGGAAAACACTCTTGGTCAGGATATTCTGAATCATTAAATGAAGAGATTTATGAAGCAATTCAAGAAGAATATGAAAACAAAAACAAAAATGATATAGTAATAGAAGCCATAAATTACAAAAGAACATTTGGTATCACAGATATTCTAGTGATTGGTGGATTTATTCTAATTATTTCTCTAATTATTTATGCAAGAAGAAAAACAAAAGTAGAAGAAGAACCAATAGAAGAACAATAAAACTAGTTATAAAAACAAAACTAGTTTTTGTTTGGTAAAAAAAGCCATCTTTCATACAAGCAGATTTAGAAAAAAGAATTAGTACTAAAATTCTTAAAATATAACGAGAAATTAAATAGGTATATTTTTAGTATTCAAAGGATATAATACATAATACACAATATAAAGATACATGTATATAGGATGTTGGCATTAAATATATTTGTATGGTAAAATTTATTTGCAAAAAGGAGATGAAATTAAAATGGCAAATATGACAACGGCAATAAATGTTAATGTTCCCACTGATGTAAAAGAAGAAGCAACTAGTTTATTTAATAGTCTAGGATTGAATATGACAACAGCAATTAATATGTTTTTAAAAAAAGCAATCTATGAAAGGGGAATACCTTTTGAAATAAAACAACAGCCTTCTAAAGAACTTGCTGAAGCCTTAAAAGAACTAGATTATATGGAAAGACACCCAGAAGAATATAAAAGTTTCCATAGTGTAAAAGAACTAATGGAGGATTTAAATAGTGACGATTAATATAGCATCAAAAGAAGTAATAATTTTAAAAAACAATATAAAAAGTTCTTGAGACAAGGCAAAGATATTTCTAAAATGGAAACTGTAATTGAAATACTTGCATGTGGAGAACAATTAGATAAAAAATATAAAGATCATAGTTTAAATGATAACAAATATTATAAAGGGTGTAGAGAGTGTCACATAGAACCAGATTGGTTATTAGTTTATAAAATCATAAACGATGAATTAATACTATATCTAGTTGAGACAGGATCAAATTTTGACTTATTCAATATGTAAAAATACCTATTTCAATTTCATTAGAATTACTTTCTAAAATAAAAAGAACAATAAAGCTAGTTATAAAAACAAAACTAGTTTTTGTTTGGTAAAAAAGTCATCCTTCATACAATGTATTAGGAGATGGTTTTATGATTCTATTTATATTGATTGTTTTTAGCTTTATCTTTTTAAGTATTATTTTTCTATTTAGTAATATTGATATCAATTTAAAATACTTAATAATTGTTGTAATTTTAGACCTTTTTACAGATTTATTAAAAGCATATTTAAAAAAGAAAATGAATCGTAGTAAGTGTATTCAAGAAATATTTAAAAAAATTAGTTATTTTATAGTCATAGGAGTTTCTTTGATTATTGAAAATGTTTTAGGTATGAAAAATGTATTAAGAACTCTTGTAACATATTCTTTTCTACTGAGTGAAATTATTTCTATTTTAGAAAATTGTACAGAAATGGGAATTCGATTACCTAAAATATTAATTTCTTCTTTAGAAGTGTTCCGAAAAAAAATAAATGATTCTGAAGAAAAAAATATAAAAAAAAAGAAATAAAAGATTAAATTATAGACGAATAACCTAATCCTTTATTAAAACCCTTCATATATTATAGTGTGTGGATAGTTCGAACAAAAAACACAAAAATGATAAGAAGGGTAACTAAGAATAAAGCTAATCTCTCCCAAAATTAGGTATTATTCTATAGTCATTATATTGTATGTGACTAAATATAAGTTATTCCTTCTTATCAAAAATAGAAAGCAGGAAGGAAAAAATATGAATGAAAATGAATATATAGTAAATTTGTTTACTAAAAAAGGGGAAAATGTAAACTTAGAAGTAGATAATTTAAATGTATCTTGTATTACTTCTAAAAATAATAACTTTGAACTAGATAAAGATGGGAATTTGAAGGTGAAAAGTCTTACGGTATCAGATAGTATAGAAGTATATCCAATAGGATCTATCTATATGTCAATTAATAATACCAATCCAGGATTAGTATTTGGAGGGACATGGGAGAGAATCCAAGATACTTTTCTACTCGCAGCAGGTAATACTTATCAAAATGGTACTACGGGAGGAGAAGCAAGTCATACATTAAGTGGTGAAGAAATGCCATATCATTACCACAGTGTGAATCTAAATACTAGCGAAGCAGGAGTACATAGTCATGGAGTTTGGGCAACCTATATTGGAAGTAGCCATCATCACTATTATGATCCAGGAGATGCTTTATCTAATGGTTCTAATGGTGGTACAAAATATCACAATCCACATTCGATTCACATTGCAGGAAATCATGTACATTCTGTAAATGGTATTACTGCAGGTGTTGGTGGAGGAAGAGCACATAATAATATGCCCCCTTATTTAGTAGTTTATATGTGGAAGAGAGTGGCATAGTATGAAAGAAATAGAAATTATTTCTAAAAGAAAACCCAATGAAAAACACTTTTTAAGAGAGGATGGAACTTTCGTAGCAAAAATCTATCCTAAAGATATTCACTATCAGAAAAATGGTCATTATGAAGAAATAGATAATAGTTTAATAAAGAAAAATGGGTATTATCAAAATAAGAAAAATGATTACAAAGTTTCTTATAAAGAAAATACAAAAGATTCATTCTTAAGAATGGAAAAAGGAAATGATTATTTAGAGTTAAAATTAAAAGATGCAAACGAGGTAAAAGCAAAGAAAATTAGAAAAAATTTAGATATTACTTATCAAAATATTCTAGAAGGAATTGATATTCTTTATCAAACGTTACCAACAAAAGTAAAAGAAACGATTTGTTTACAAAATGAAGAAGCTAGTAGGAAAAAATTATCTTTTCTTGTAAATACGAATTTAACTTTAAGTCTAGAACATAACACAATACTAGCAAAAAGAGAAAACCAAGTAATCTTTATAGTGGATGCTCCTTATATGGAAGATAGTTCTGGAAAAGTAAGTCATGATGTATTCTATCTTTTAGAAGAAAAAGATGAAAATTATGAAATAAAGTTACAACTAGATTATGAATGGCTAACCTTTGGAAATGTCAAATATCCCGTACGAATTGATCCAACGATTACCAATCAAAGTCAAGGAGGAGGTGTCTATGACACCTATATTTATCCGGGAGATGCAGGAGAAGTAAGACATAATCAACCAATACTAAAAGCAGGCGTAGAAAAAGTAAATGGAGTAGATAGAATCAATCGAACACTCCTTAAATTTAATCTTCCAACAATTGGAACAGGGAGTGAAGTCGTTCAAGCATCTTTGACATTATGTGGATATCTTTTAGAAGATATAACAAATGTAGCTCCAAATCAAAAGGTTCATATCCATAGAATTACCACTCCTTGGACAGAAAAAACTGCTTCCTGGGATAATATGAGTCATAACTATGATGAAAGAGTAGATGCAGTTCAATTTGTAAATCGAAGTTTTATAGAAAATGGAATGATTCATCCACAATATACAAGTGAGCAATACAATGACATTACTGATTTAGTAAAACATTGGTATCAGGATACTCCTAATTATGGAATTTTAATTAAGTCAGAAAAAGAAGTATATGTGGATTCTGCATACCCTGCATTCTATTCAAAAAATCACACCATAGAAAATGCAAATCCTGCACCTGTTTTAACAATTATCTATAGAAATCAAAGTGGATTAGAAAGTTATTATGACTATCAGTCACAATCATTCACAGATGGAACGACATCAATTAACACATATAATGGAAATCTAGTTGGTGTTTTTGAACTTGCTTCTACGATTGGTAGTAAATTACCTGTAGCACTAAAGCTAATTTATAACACCAATGACGTTATCGTAAAGAATAATGGATTTAAATTCAATTTGCATCAAACAGTAAAAGAAGTAACTATAGATAATAAGCAGTATTATGAATATGTAGATGGAGATGGAACTACTCATTACTTTCAAAATCAAAAACACCGTGTTTTAAAACCAGGAAAGAAAGAACCAACAATAGATGATATTTTAAATCCAAATTATAATGAGGATGATTGGTATGAAACAAGAGAATATTGTAGCGATGAAGATGGATTAATGCAAAAACTAGAAAAAGAAAATGAAAATTATATAATCATAGATAAATATAATAATCGAATGATTTTCTCTAAAAATAATGGATCAGATGAACTTTACTATTTAAAAGAATTTGTAGATGCCTCTAGTTATAGAATTCAAATTATCTATAGTCAAGATAACAAACTTGTAAAGATGGTTGACTCCGATAATGATGAAATTACTATCGACTATAGTACTAACAATATCATGAAAGTAAAGAGTCCAGATTCCGAATCTATTATCGGTATAACTGATAATAAAGTAAATTATATTACAACTAGAAATGGAACTACTACTTTTGAGTATAATAGTAAAAATGTGATTTCTGCAATTACAGATACCAATGATACTAAAATAGTGTATGAATACTATGATGAAATTCCATATCGTATCAAGAAGGTAATCCATTATGGATTAAATCAAGTCTTAGGTAAATCTCTAACATTTAATTATGGATTTAATGAAACGAGTGTAGTTGATAACAAAAATCGAGCAAATTTAATACTATTTAACTCTAGTGGTAATAAAATATCTAGTAATACCTTAGGTAGTGAAGAGGATTTAAATCATGCTTATTCTACATTTAACTCTATGAGTGAAAATAATGATACTCGATATTATGAAAAAAATAAGCCATTATCCACAACACCCATGTTTCGATATATTAAAAACATGATTCCAAATAGTAGTTTCGAAACGGATCAATATGAATTTCAAAATGGAGAAGTTGAAACTAGTTTTTCTACAGATTATTCCGTTTCTGGAAATAGAAGTTTAAAAGTAATGGGAAAAGGTAACAAAGCATTAATTGGCTATGTCGCAATTGACGCAGAGGATGGAGAATATTATACCTTTAGTGGATATTTTAAAAATGATCAACCAGTCACATTACAATTCTTCTACTTTAGTAATGATGGGATCAAGGAAAGTAGTAAAGTAATAGAAGCATCGGATGACTTTAAAAGACACGACTTATCAATTTATCATGAGCCAGATGGTACTGTATTAGCTTTTAGAATATTATTTGAAGATAACAGTGTTACCTATATTGATGACATCCAATTAGAAGAAGGAGAAGTCGCAAATGATTATAATATTGTTGAAAATTCAGATTTTTCATATGGACTTTCTGGTTGGGTAACTAGTCCAATTGATGCATCGAAAACAGATACTTACCAAGTTGTTAAATTTAATCATAATAAAAATAGGGCTTTAAAAATAAATTTAAATAATTCACGTTCTATTAGTAAAAAGATACCCGTTCATGGAAATGCAGGAGACTCATATGACATTTCATTTTGGCTTAAAAATGAAGGGATATTTAGTGATAACTCTTCTATTATTAATTCTGTAAATATTGAATATGAACCAATCGATGTGAATCAACAACAATATGCAATTGTAAATGATGCATTTATTCCAAATAAAAAATGGCAATTTCTAAACTATAAAAGTATCGCTCCTTACGATTATAAGTCAATTACAATTAGCTTTAATCACATAAATGAAGTAAATGAAATGTGGATTACAAACATATTCTTTTGTAAGGATTTAAATACGACTTACTATGACTATGATACTTATGGGAATTTAATTAGTACGAATGATACGAATAATGTTCGTAATACATTTCAGTATGATAAAAGTAATCAGTTAATTAATGCAACAACTCCTAAGGGAAAACGTTTTAAATATGAGTATGATAATGTAGTAAAGGATAGAGTAACAAGCGCGATTACGTCAACTGGAATTAATAACAAAATTACATATGACTCTTTTGGTAACCCCATTTCAACAAGAATCAGTAAAAAGTCTCTCTACCAATTACCAGCAAACTTTAGCCCAATTGTAGGAATAGATTCAGAAACTATGATAGAAGGAACATATAAGATTCGAAGTAGAGGTACAGAAAAATACTTAAAAGCAGAATATAGTAATATACTTCTTGAAAAAGATTCTTGTAGTAATACTTTATGGAATTTAGAAAAATCAGGGGATATGTTTAAAATTGTCTATACACTGATTCCTAGTTTTTCTATAGAGTATACCAATAATATTGTAATTTTAAATGATAAAAATCAAAATAATCTATTTCATTTAGAAGAAAATAAAAATGGTAGTTACTACCTAAAATTAGCAAATAAAACCCAATACTTAAAATCAAATGGGACTTCTTTAGAAGTAGCTAACCTAGTAGCAGATGATCCATCTTTTGAATTCTACTTTGAATTATTAGAAGAAGAATTTATTGAAAATACAGCCACTTACACAGAAGATGGAAAATTTTTAACAAGTGTAACAGATAGTAATTTAAATAAAACAGAATATGATACAGATACAAAAACAGGATTAACAAAATCGATGACAAATGCAAAAGGTCAAATTACAAGATATACCTATAATAATAAAAAGCAAGTTACTTCGGTAACGCAAAAAGAGAAAGTAGTAAATTATACTTATAATAATCAAGATATGTTAGATAAAATCGTACAAGGAAATAAAGAATATAAGTTTACATATGATGATTTCTTAAATTTAAAAACTGTAAAAATTGGAGATAATATTACTCTAGTTACAAATGAGTATGAAGAAAATAATGGGAATTTAGTAAAAACAACTTATGGAAATAATCAAGAAATAACGTTTGCATATGATCAATTTGATAGAACAAAAGAATTACATAAAATGGATCATAATTATAGTTTTAGATATAACAGTAATGGAAATATCGCAAAGATTATTTCAGATGCTAGTACTGAGCAATTTTATTATGATAATTCGAATAGGCTTATTAGCAAGAAGGATGAAGATTTTGAAATTAATTATGACTATAACAAGAATAATAGTATCACAGATAGGAATTATAAGTTAAAAGATAAGGAAAACCAAATTCATTATACATTAGATGAAAGTGATAACTTACTAATGGCTTCTATGGATAACCAAGTATTCTCTTATCAATATGATAATTTAGAAAGATTAGTAAGTAAAAAAATTAATGACAATTACAATATAAATTATAATTATATTTCAATGGGTAAAAGAACCTCAACTTTAGTAAATAGTATTCAAAATGGAAATAATAAATATTCTTATAAATATGATTCACTAAATAATATAACTCATATTTACTATAATAATATTCTTAAAAATCAATATTATTATGATGAATACAATGAATTAATCAAAGAGGAAAACAAAGAAAGAAATGAAAAGACGGAGTATATTTACGACAATTCTGGAAATTTACTAACAAAAATCACCAAAAATCTAGAAACAGATGCTATAATAAGAACAGATACGTATGAGTATCAAAATTCTAATTGGGAAGACCAATTAACAAGATTTAACAATCAAGAGATTACTTATGATGCAATTGGAAATCCATTAAGTGTTGGAAACTCTATTACTCTAGATTGGATCAATGGTAGAAGTTTAAATAGTTATAAAGATACCTCAAAGAATCTAGAAATTAACTATAAGTATAACAAAGATGGAATTAGAACAGAAAAAAATGTAAATGGAGAAATAACAAAATACTACTTAGAAAATAATAATATCATCTATGAACAAAGAGGAAATAATACGATTTACTATCTATATGATTTAACAGGATTAGTAGGATTCAAGTATAATGACAATACATATTATTACATAAAGAATCTACAAGGAGATATTATAGGAATACTTGATAAAGACTATAATGAAATTGTAACTTACGAATATGATTCATGGGGAAAATTATTAAGTATCAAAGATAACAATCAAAATGAAATTACAGATGAAACCAATATAGGAATCATTAATCCATTTAGATATAGAGAATACTACTATGACACAGAAACAGGCTTATATTACCTAAACAGTAGATATTATAATCCAGTGTGGGGTAGTTTTATAAATGTTGATGGTATTATTGGAGCAAATCAAGATATGCTAGGATATAATTTATATGCTTATACTAGTAATAATCCAATTACTTTAGTTGATTCAGATGGTAATTTTGCGGCAGCTGCGGGTGCTTTTATAGGAGCGAATTTACAGATGACAAATAAAAAAACTGCAACCGTAAAAAAGTCCGAAAATAAAAATAAATTACCTACAATTTCTGAGCCTAATTCTAGATTGAAAAAACCCAATGGAGACTTACGTGACTATGGCTCTGATGGAAGAGCAACCAAAGATACTGATTACAGTCATCCTAATCATCATCCAGAATTGTCTAATCCCCACTTTCATGATTGGAATTGGGATGAAGATGGTATCCCTCATCGAGGCGAGCCATACAATTCAAGTGCTGATAAAATTATTGTAGATACGACAATCACTATAGGTACAGGATATTTAATTTATAGAGGTATTAGATTAATACCATCTTTAATCCCTAGTTTTTGGTGGACTATCCCATTAAATGTTTCAATGCCTTAAAAGGAGGATTTTTATGATAGGAATAAGATTTAAGATAAAAAATGAATATAACACTTTCTTGAATAAGATACTATCCCATATTGATACAGGATACTTTCAATGGATAATTGCTGAATCAGAGGTATATTTTCAAAAAGGATTAGAATTGTTTGATAAGCAAGTCTATACCAATAGTGAATTTCAAAATTTAATAAAGAGTGAGAATTATTATACTGTTTTTTGCAATATACAACTATACAATAAAGAAACGGAAATTTATGAGATTCATAATTATGAGGAATTTTTAAAAAGTAAATGTGTGTTGATATTATTTATAACAGATAATGAGTTTGTGGAAATCTATACAAAGGATAAAAAATTACTAAAAATTTTAAAAAATAATGCAAGTAATAATCATTTTTCTAAAATAGAGTTGATTCCTTCTACCGGAAAAATTAAAGAGATTTTTTCTGCCTATGGAGATTAGATAAGAATATCGCTTAATTGTAACTTACGAATATGATTCATGGGGAAAATTATTAAGTATCAAAGATCATAATCAAAATGAAATTACAGATGAAACTAATATAGGAATCATCAATCCATTTAGATATAGAGGATACTACTATGACACAGAAACAGGCTTATATTATTTAAATAGCAGGTATTATAATCCAGTGTGGGGTAGGTTTATAAATGTTGATGGTATTATTGGAGCAAATCAAGATATTCATAGTTATAATCTATATGCTTATACTAGTAATAACCCAATTACCTTAGTTGACTCGGATGGTAATTTTGCGGTGGCTGTTGCCTTTGGTGGTTTTGCAGCTACTGGAGCTGCTGGAGCATTTGGACTAGGTGTACTATTAGGATATGTTGCTGTTAAGACTGCACCTGTGATTGTTCGTGCGGTAACACAAGTTGTAGGAACTGTTGTTAACGCTGTACAAGATGTTGTAAGTGAACTTACTAAACCTAGGCAGAAAGATGAAGAGGATGGTCATAATGTATATGTTCTTAGAGACCCTATTACACATATGGTTGAATATGTGGGTAGAACAGAGGATATTCAGGCAACTAAATATAGACATCATAATAATCCGTTTAGGACAGATTTGATTTTTGATTCTGTAGCAATCAATGTTTCAGCAAATGCTGCGAGAGGATTAGAACAAGCATTAATCATGGAATGTAGAACATTAAAGAGAAATAAAGAATTTCCAATGAATAATCAAATAAACGGTGTATCAATAAAGAATCCAAGATATCAGTTGTATTGGGATTCAGCCATGATGTGGCGTTCAGAAAATATATTTTCATGTAATTAAGGAGGAAAAACTATGGGAGCATGGGGAGTAGGATTATATCAAGATGATGTAACATGTGATGTAAGAAGTGATTATCTAAATTGGTTAAAGATAGGTTATTCAAATATAGAAGCGACAAAAGAAGTAATTGAAAGAAATATTGATTTGATAGAAGATGAAGACGATGGACCATTATTTTGGTTTGCTTTGGCAGATACCCAGTGGAAATATGAAAGATTACTTCCAGAAGTAAAAGAACAGGCAATTAAGCATATTGATGAAGGAAAAAATTTAGGAAGATGGGAAGAAAATAAAAATCAATATTCAAAAAGAAAAAAGTATTAGGGGAACTAAAAGAAAAATTAAATTCACCTCAACCAGAGAAAAAAAGGTAAAGATGATTATTTTAGGAAAACCAATTTGGGATGTAGGGGATGTACTTCTATATCAAATTAAAAGTGATGAAGTTAAAGATAATAAATGGTATAAAGGATATGTGATTTTGAGAGTTATAGGGATAGCAGAAATGAATATAGGAAGTTTACCAAGAAAATATTCTCATAAACATGATATTGTGGCTATTTATAATTGGGTTGGAACTGAAAAGCCTAATAAAAGCATAATCAATAAACTCCAATTTATAAAAGAAGTAAATGGTCGTTGTAAATATACAGATGCCATGAGGATATTTTCATTTAATAAAAGGGAGTTGAAACAATTAAATTTTAATATAATTGATAAGAATAATAAATATAAGAAAGAATCCGATATAATCATGAATTTTGAGGGAATTGGTTGGGAAAATATTAATACCATCGATTGGGGGATAATCTGGTCACTAAAAAATGCGGAAAAAGATGGTACTTTAATAGATGAAATGAATAAGTAACAATTAAGAATTAAGTGCTTCGGCACTTTTTCTTTTTTGTTTACATGAACTCTAATATTTACTAACAAAAATTACCAAAAATCTAGAAACAGATGCTATAATAAGAACAGATACATATCAGTATCAAAATTCTAGTTGGGAAGACCAATTAACTTGAAAATTTATAGAAAAAACAACACCCAATATGTTCAATTAGACAGAAATATTTATGTTTTTCTTTGTATAATATAAATGTGTAAGATATTATTTCCTTTTTGATTAAGAATATAATAATCTAACACTTTTTATTTTGCAATTATTTTTAAGTAAAGGACTTTTCATTATAAATATAGCATGTTATAGGTATAGAAAATTTTATATTTATTTTCCAATTGCGACAACAGTGTCGTCGCAATTTAGTTAATATCACTATTTAGAATTAATAAAAATAGAAGAAAATAATAAAAGAAACTTTTATTTGAATGAATGTATAAATACTAGATGGAGTGTTAGAAAACTTGAGAGGCAGATTGTTTTTTTACTATATGAAAGATTAGCCTTATCTGCTAATATATAAAAAGCGAAAACCGAGCCAAAAAGACTCGGTTTCGAAATAACAAAATCATCCATGTTTTCACATGCATTAATTGAATGTGCTTATAATATACAACAAAAAACTGTAATATGTCCATATTTTGTATTTTTACATTTTCTTTAACGAATGTTTTGAATTCCAATTGTTAAAGAAATAATTAGATTTAATTATTGTTGCCCAACGAACCATTTTAGGAGTATAATTTAAATAATAGGTGGGAGTATGAAAAAGAAATTTTTAATTTTACTTGTGATTTGTTTATTAATACCATTTCGTGTAAAAGCGATAGATTCTATAATGGTTACAGGTTCTAATATTACAGGTCCTGGGGAAACTAAAGTAGGAGAAGAAGTGGATTTATCATTCTCTATTAATTTTTCAGGAGTCGGGGATACAGGAGACCATGCCTTTTATATTGCATATATTGAGTACGATATAGAATGTAATCAACAAGTATTACTACCAACGACATTTAATCATGATGCATGGAATACACAAATCTCAGGAGATTTTGGTCGCTATACTGTATATGCCATTTATGATGGAAATGATGCTTTTAGTACACAATGCCAAGATGAAGTTTTTTGTAATAATATCAATACGACCATTCGTTTTTATGTAAAACAAACAACCGATGTAGTTACCATGGTTAAAATTAATAATGTTAGAGTATGGTATGTAGATTTACTAAGTCTAGATGAAGAAAATCTAGAAGAGTCAATGAAAAATAATATACGTCAGTATAACGTTGCACAAAATACTTATAAATCCATTTTAATTAATCAAACAGAACAAACAGAAATCAAAGAACCGACAAGTCAAATTGGAAATACACAACCAGAAACTCCTAAAACGGATACCATCAAAGAAAACCTTGAAACGAAGGTAGCGCCTAAAATCAGTTCTACTCCAACTTCAAATCCGAGTACAAATACAAATCAACCTTTAGAAAAATCAAATAATAATTTTTTAAGTTTACTACAGGTGAAAAACTATCAACTTTCCTTTGATAAAAATGTAAATGATTATGAAATTGAAATTTTAAAAGATGTAAATTCCTTAAATGTAACAGCAACACCAGAAGACGAAAAGGCAACAAAAAATATAATAGGTTTCGATAACTTAGAAGCAAATAATCATCAAGTAAAAATCGAAGTCACAGCTGAAAATGGGGAAAAAAGAACTTATACGATTTCTGCGAAAATAAAAGATACAACAAAAGAGAATCTAACTACTACCAATAAGAAAAATAAAAATAAGAAAAAATCAAAAAAATTAAAAATAAAACTAGAAAAAAAGCATTATATCATCGGGGGAATTTCCTTATTTATTTTATTGATTATATTCATTATAATCAAATTCAAGGATAGAAAAATAGATAAAGCATTGAAAGATTTATAAAATATTAAAACTTTTTCTTACAAGAATTCTAAAAAAGTGTTATAATATACAAAAAAACAACGAGATATAATTGACACTGCTTTAGAATTTATTTTCTTTATAGGGGGATTAGAATGTTTGAATTAGGAGAAAAAGTCATTTATAAAAAGGATTTATGCACAATTAAAGAAATTAAGAAAAATCATTATCACGGAAAAGATTACTATGTATTAGAGTCTTTCAAGGATCCATCTTTAAAAATTGATATTCCAACAGAAAATTTAGGTGGTTATCTTAGAAAAGTAATGACGAAAGAAGAAGCAGAATGCTTTATCTCACAAATTCCAGGAATTGATCCAATCGAAGTAGATGACCGAAACTTAGGGTATGAGTATCAAGCACTTTTAAACACGAATAACTCTGGTGATTTAATTAGAATTATAAAAACGACTTATTTAAAGGCAAGAGAAAGGGAAAAGAAGAATAAAAAACCATCCGATCGCGATCAAGAGTACTTAGAAAAAGCTCAAAACTATCTGTATAATGAGCTATCTGTTTCTCTAAATATTTCCTACGAGGAATGTAGAGACTATGTATTATCAAGAATAGAAAAACAAACTGTAGAATAGAAAAAAATTAAATAAAAATGAAAATACTTGACAAATACAAGAAATTATAGTAAAATATGTGCCAATTTAGGAGGGGGTATTATGCAAAAAGAACAGAGTGTTATAGCAATTGAAGCAGTTCGTAAATCAACAACTAAATTTGTAAATCAAGAATATAGAGACAAAATGGTTTCTATGGGGAACAAATGCTTTCAAAAAATGCATAGAGAACTTTTAAAAGAATACAAGGAACAATTATTAGAAAACTTCAAGAAATTTCAAAATCTCAAAAATATTACAAAAGAAGAACTTTTATCTGATCTTTCTTTTGTACGTGAAATAAACTCTAGTATTGAAGAATTAGAACATTATTATGAAGGAACGAGAGTAAGAACAGTAAAAGAGGATATCGATAATCTTCGTGAACTAATGAATCTATATCAAATATCTAATTTGGAGCAAGAGTTAGAAGGACTTTCTAGTGATAAAACAATTAGGAAAGAAGATATGGTTACTTTTGACCGAATTCAAAATGGTATGAAGCAGCTACAAACTATTTTAATGGAAAAAGGAATTCTTATCCCTGAAAAAGAAGAAACACCTAGTAATCTTAAAAAAATAGAAAATAGTGAAGAAGTAACTGCATACAAACAGACATTAAAAGAAAGTTTAAAAATGATTCAAAATCTAAAAGATACGACAGTTTTAGATCTTCTTACTATGATTCAAAATTATTTTGAGATTGAAGATAAAAAAGGTGCCTTACATTCTTACTATCAATATGTAGAAGATATGAATACTCGTATGGATATCCTATACATTTTTGATGCTTTAGAAAGTTGTGAACAAGCATTACCACTTGCGTCGTACTTCGATAAAATGAGTTTAGATACAAAAATTGGAGATTACTTAAAAACTATATCCCAAAAAGAAAGAGAAGAAATTGAAGGTATGATTTCTAATATCCAATTGTTTGAGACAAACACAATCGATGATTATGATGAAGAGAAATTACTTGATTTTGATTCTGTATTAAAAGATGTCAATACAAAATTAGATTCTATTCAAAATGAGTCTGTCGATGACATGATAGATTCTTTAGAAGTTGGTGGAGTGATTCCAGCAGAAACTAGCGAAGTAAAAGAAGAAAATCAAGAAGAAAAAGTTTCATGGATTGAAACACTTCGTTTGAGAAGAGAAGCAAAAAGAAAAATCAGAATGCATTCTAGAAATCTAAGACATGCAAGGAAAGAGTATTTACAACAGATTAAAAATTTAAGAGGACAATTAGATCATAACTTAAAATCTGGGCTTACTTTTATGTTTGTACGTGAATATAGAGATAATTACTATCAAGATAAGTTAAATACCATTCGAAAAAGAATTGAAAGAAAGTATGGCTCTGTTATCTCTAGACAGTTAAAGAAAGATTCTAAAATCCAAATGAATAGAAAGAAAATTCTAAACATCATGAAAAAGTTAAGAGAAGGATTTAATGAATTGTTTGATGCAGAATTTGAAAAATCAGATGGAACGGTAATGAATCTTTTAGAAATTGAAAGTATATCAGAAACACAATTTCAATTAATGATGGAAACACTACCAATATTAGTAGATAACATTGAAGAAAATATGAGAGCTTTAAAAAATGGTAAAAGAATTAAGCCAATAGAACGCAGTATTATGAATTTAGATAAAGAAGAGTTAAAAGAAGAACCATTTGAAGTGAAAGAAATTATGGATTTAGAAAAATCAGAAGAGTTAACTCATGAAGAAGCTATCCAGCAACAAGAATCTTTAGAAGAAGAAATAGATGAATATATAGAAGAATATGATGAGGTAACCGAATATCCATATGAAAAGCCAACAAGAGTATTAATACGTAATGCAAACTATCATTATAATACATGTAAAATATTATTAGGACTTGAAATAAAGAATCTTCGTGGTGAAGAGTTTGAGCAAATATGTCATAGACTTAGTAAAGAATTAAGGGCTAAGAGAAACCTAGAAAATGATGAAGGAAGATTATGGTATAACTACAAATGTAGTGTAGAAGAAGTCAATAATAAGATTCGTAAATTAAGATATGTTGCTCAATCAGAAGTAAATAGTATTATTAAAAGCATTCATAACGAATGTAGGGATTTTATCTCTTATTATGAAGCATACCAATCTCGTAATCAAAAAACACTAAAAGAAAAAATAGAAAATTTCTATACCTCTACTTTAGAAGACCTTCGTGAAATTTTATTAGGAGAAGAAGATGAAGTAGAAGAAAATAGATATAATAAACCAGATTATAATTATGATTTCACATTTATTAATCTAGATACAAAAGAACAACCAGTATTAGAAAGAGTAGAAACTGAGGAAGTAGCCTATACTCCTAGAGAGTTAGATGTGATTCCAGTAGTTAGAAATCTTTCAATTCATGATGAGGTAGTAGAAGAAGGTACTTATAAAGTCAATCAAGATGCAAAAGAAAATGCACCAATTATAGTGTTAGGTGTAAAACAAGAAAATACTTATACTCCATTGTTTGATTTAAGTACAATTGAAGCACAAATTCGTTTACTTGCACAACAAGAAGAACAAGAAGAAGAGGAAATCTATCAAAAAGCAATTTCTTAAAATAAGAAGTAGGTATCAAATCCTACTTTTTTCTTTTCCATGACAATAATTACATAATTGTAAGGTTTGGTAAGATAAAACAAACGATTTTTTTCCTGTTTTATATTAAGATGAATATAGGAGGAAAAAATGAAAAATAAATTATTTATGATTATTACAGCAATCCTCATTTTAGGATGCTGTATTGGTATTTGTTATTACGTAGAAAACTATCACAAAGTGTATTATACGAAAATAGATAATACAAAGATAAAAAAATTATCAACCAATGATTCTATGAAATATGAATATTCATTAGAAAGCTATAATGAAAAAGGAAGAAAAAAGAAACTAAAATTTAAAACTAGTAGAGAATTAAGAGAAGGAGCTTATCTACACTTAGAAGTAAGAATTTTTGGAGTTTATAAATGGATGGAAGTAGAGTTCATAGATTTACCAGAAAAAGTACAAAAAAAGTTAAAATAGGAAAGAGAAACCATAGTTTTCTTTTTTCTTTTATTGTATAATAATCTTGGTGATTGAGTTGAAAAAAGTAGTTATCATTGGGGCAGGGGCTTCTGGGTTGGCCGCTGCCATTGTATTAAAAAGAAGAGGTTTTGATGTAACTTTATTAGAAAAGAATCATCAAGTTGGTAAAAAGATTTTGGTAACAGGATCAGGAAAATGTAATTACTTTAATGAAGTATTTGAAACGAAATATTTTACTTCTAAACGAAAAGAAAAATTAGAAGAGATCATTACGGAAGAAAATATAAAAAATACCAAACAGTTTTTAACGAGTCTTGGAATTATTCCTAAAATTAAAAATGGCTATTATTATCCAAGTTCTCTAAAAGCAGTCAGTATTCAAAATAGCCTGTTAACAGAAATTAAAAATTTAAATATTCAAGTTCTATATGATAAAACGGTAATAGATATTAAAAAAGAAGAACACTTTTTAATTCAAACTGAACAAGAGATAATGAAAGCAGAATCTGTAATTATCGCAACTGGATCTAGAGCATACTTTGATACCGAAGAGCCGAATCTTATTTTAAATACACTAAAAACCATGGGACATACGATTGTACCAATCTATCCAGGACTAGTTCAACTAGAGGCCAAAGGAAATTATTTTAAAGAATGGGCAGGTATTCGTTTAGATGCAAAGTTATCTTTTTACCATGAACAAATAGGAAAAAAGGAAGTTTCCGGAGAACTTCAACTAACGGACTATGGAATTAGTGGTATCTGTACTTTAATTCTAAGTAATACCATAGTTCCTTTATTAAAAAAAGAAAATCAAAAAATTACAATCAACTTCTTAGATTGTTTAAATATTGATACAATAAAAGAAGCACAAGCATATTTAGAAAATAGAAATCAATTGTTACCAAACCGTACTTTAGATGAACTGTTTGATACCATTTTAGATTATAAACTAACCAATCTATTATTAAAACTTTCGAATATCCCACTTCATACAAAAATGAAGGAAGTAAAAAAAGAACAACTAGAAATATTTTTAAGCAATTTAGTTTCCTTTCCACTTTTAATTACAGGTTCTAAATCTTATAAACATGCACAAATTTGTTTAGGAGGAGTCGACATTAACGAAATAAACTCTACTACTATGGAGTCTAAAATAATTCCTAATTTATATATCATAGGAGAGGCTTTAGACGTAAATGGAGAATGTGGAGGATACAATCTAGGTTTTGCTTGGATGTCGGGACTTCTTTCAGGAAATGGGGTAAAAAAATCATGATTAGAGTACGACAAGTAAAAGTAAAATTAGAAGAGAATCAAGAACAATATATTTTAGAAAGTACAAGTAGAAAACTTCGTATTTCACCTTCGGATATTCTCTCCTTTAAAATTAAAAAACAATCATTAGATGCCAGAAAAAAGGAATCTATTTATTATATTTATGAGTTAGAAGTTGAGACAAAGAAAGAAAAAGAAATTTTAAGAAAGAACTTTTCTTCTGATATTTTTTTATCTCCAAAAGAAGAATACCAATTCAAAATAACAGGAAATCAAAAATTAAAACACCGTCCAGTGATTGTTGGAAGTGGTCCAGCTGGATTATTTGCGGCCTACTTATTAGCAGAAAATCATTATCATCCAATTGTAATTGAACGAGGAGAAGAAGTAGATCATAGAATCAAAACGGTAGAGGAATTTTGGGAAAGTGGAAAATTAAATCCAGAATCAAACATCCAATTTGGAGAAGGTGGGGCAGGAACATTTTCGGATGGAAAACTAAATACTTTAGTAAAAGATGTCTCTTTTCGTGGAAAAAAAGTATTTGAAACCTTTGTTGCTTGTGGAGCACCCAAAGAAATTTTATATTTACAAAAACCTCATATTGGAACAGATATTTTAAGAACCGTTATCAAGAATATGAGACAAAAAATTATAGAAATGGGTGGAGAGTTTCGTTATCAAATCAAATTAACTGATGTGATAATTAAACAAGGAGCACTTGTAGAAGTCGAGGTGAACCAACAAGAAAAAATTCCTTGTAATTGCCTAATTTTAGCGATTGGTCATAGTGCACGAGATACATTTCAAATGTTATACGATAGAAATATCCAGATGGAAGCAAAACCATTCGCACTTGGTATTCGTATCATGCATTCACAAAACATGATTAACCAGTCCCAATATGGACCATCCTATTCTTTATTACCTCCTGCTAGTTATAAACTCACTTATCAAACGAAAGCAGGAAGAGGGGTCTATTCCTTCTGTATGTGTCCAGGTGGCTATGTTATTAATGCATCTTCTGAAAAAGGGTGTCTAGCTATTAATGGAATGAGTTACTACAAAAGAGATAGTAAGACTGCAAATAGTGCGATTGTAGTCACAGTGACTCCCAAAGATTTTGGAAGTCATCCATTAGATGGAATCGTCTATCAAAGAAAACTAGAGGAAAAATCATATCAAGAGGGTCATGGAAAAATTCCTGTTCAATTATGGAAAGATTTTAAAAAGAACAAAGTCTCAACTTCTATTGGTAGTGTATTACCAATGATAAAAGGAGGTTATACTTTTGGAAATTTAAATAATATTCTACCAAAACCAATCATAGATTCTCTAAAAGAAGCCATTTCAGTTTTTGGTACCCAAATAAAAGGATATGATCAAGAAGATACAATTTTAGCAGGCATTGAGAGTAGGACTTCTTCTCCTGTTCGAATCGTGAGGGATGAAACCTTTCAGGCGAATGTTTTAGGTATTTATCCATGTGGAGAAGGTTCAGGCTATGCAGGTGGAATCACAACAGCCGCAATCGATGGAATCAAAATCGCAGAACAAATTGCGAAAATTTATCAAAGTGAGGAATAATTATGGAAGAATGTAGTGTATTAATCATCGCAAGTGAAATGATTTATAAAGACCAAACTCCTGGAGTCTATCAACGATATTTTTCTCATCTAGAAAATACACACGCTACAATTTATAAAGATTTTTGTCATGAGTATTTTAAAGAATTAGAAAAAATGATTCTACCAGATATGATTGGAACGGATTGTGCAAGACTATTTTCTCGCCTTGGCTTCTTGTCCTATGTTCATTATGCAAATATTATAGAATTATATATTCCGAAAGTAGAAAAACTTTCTCCTCTTCAAAAAGCATGGTTACAAGAAAATTATCATACCCTCAGTCAAGAATATGAAATGGATATCTGTATTCAAGTAAAACAAGATAACTATGTAGTCTTGAAAAAATATGAAGCTAGTACTGTCAAATTAGGAGTCATTCAAGAATTAAAGAAAATTGTAACAGAAAAAGAAACTACCCATTCACCGAATCAGATCAAATGATATAAATATAAGAAACTAAAATAGTTGAAATCTTACAGAACTGTAAGATTTTTTCTCTTTTTCCTATGGTATAATGGATACGGAGGTACCTATGAAAAAGATATTAGTAATTGAAGATGAGAAAATCGTAGCAGATGAGTTATTTGATTTACTTAAGAATTCTTCTTATGAAGTATTTTTGCTAGAAGACTTTAAAAATGCCAAAGAAGAAGTTTTAAAACGGTCTCCAGATTTAATTTTATTAGATATTAATATTCCTTATCAAAACGGAGAACTCTTACTACAGGAGTTACGAAAAGAAACGAAAATTCCTATCATCATGGTGACGAGTAGAAATAGCGATACAGATGAAGTATTATCGATGAGTTATGGTGCCGATGACTATATTACGAAACCCTATAACCCCAATATTTTATTACTTCGAATTGCAGCAGTTTTAAAAAGAGTAGGAGATTTATCAGAAATTAAGAAATATCAAGAATTAGAAATTAACCTACAGAAAGGCATCATCAAACGTGGTGAAAATGAAATCAATCTAACAAAAAATGAAATGATTATTCTAGGGTACTTACTTTCACATCTAAATAAAATTGTAACGAGAGATGAGTTAATGACAACTTTATGGAACAATGATGAATATATCAATGATAATGCCTTAACTGTAAATATTAGTAGATTACGTTCCAAACTAAAAGAGGTAGGTTATCAAGATGCTATTGAAACCAAAAAGAAAGCTGGGTACATTTTACGATGAAATTTTATAAGTTTTTAAAAGATAAACTCTATTTTATTCTTTCATTTTTATTTGTTTATCTTTTGATAATTCTCATGTTAATAGCCATTCAAGTCGATGGATTCATTTTAATAATGACTAGTTTTCTTCTTCTTTGTTTCATTCTCTTTTCACTTTTATTTGAATATTTTAAGAAACAATCCTTTTATACCAATCTGTTATCTAATATTGAATCCTTAGATCAAGCTTATTTAGTATTAGAAACAATGGAAGACCCTAACTTTTATGATGGTGAGTTATTATATCAAGCACTATATGAAATTAATAAATCAATGAAAGAAATGGTCAAAGAATTAGAAACACAGTTAGATGACTTTAAAGAATATATCGAGATGTGGATTCACGAAGTAAAAGTACCAATTTCCTCCCTAATGTTAATTGCCCATAATCATAAGAATCAATTTGATAAAAAGACAATGATACAGTTTAAAAGAATTGAAGACTATGTAGAACAAGTTCTTTACTATGTTCGTTCTGAAAATGCAGAAAAAGATTATCTAATTAGAGAAGTATCCCTTTCCAAAGTAATCAGTAACGTCTTACTTAAAAATCAAAACGATTTATTAGAAAATAAAATTGATTTGAAAGTACAAGATATAGATTATAAAGTATATACAGATTCTAAATGGTTAGAGTTTATTTTAAATCAAATTGTTAATAATAGTATTAAATACCAAAGCAAGAAAAATTTATCATACATAAAAATGAAAGTTCAAGAGGAAAATGATCATCTTACACTCATAATAGAAGATAATGGAATCGGAATTCCTTCTAGTGATCTTCCCAAAGTGTTTTTAAAATCATTTACAGGGCATAATGGAAGAATCATGACAAAATCTACAGGAATGGGATTATTCATTGCAAAAAATCTATGCCAAAAATTAGGACATAAAATTGAAATTGAATCGGGAGAAAAAGAATATACCAAAGTATATATCACATTCTCAAAGCATTATTTTTATGAAGTAGTAAAGTAATATTACAAAATTGTAAGGCATGGTAAGATAAAACAAACGACAACTAAAAAGTTTTCAGGTATGATGAAGAGCGAAAGGAGAAATATATATGGAAAATGTTTTAAAAGTAGAAAAAATTGAGAAGTATTATGGAAATCGTTCTTCTCTTACAAAGGCGATTAATAATATTTCTTTTGAAGTGAATCGGGGAGAATTTGTTGCCATTATGGGTTCTTCTGGTTCTGGAAAAACAACACTTCTGAATGTGATTTCAACAATTGATAAAGTAACATCTGGACATATTTATGTTGGAGGAGAAGATATTACAAAGTTAAAAGGAAATGCCCTAAATAAATTTCGTAGAGAAGAACTTGGGTTCATTTTTCAGGACTTTAACTTGTTAGATACCCTAACTGCCTATGAAAATATTGCTCTTTCTTTGTCAATTCAAAATGTAGGTGCAAAAGAAATAGAGGAGAGAATTCGTCGTGTTTCGAATCAATTAAATATTAAGGATGTATTAAATAAGTATCCTTATCAAATGAGTGGTGGTCAAAAACAAAGGGTAGCATCTGCAAGAGCAATTGTTACCAATCCCAAACTAGTATTAGCAGATGAACCAACTGGTGCATTAGATTCTAAATCAGCAAAAATGTTACTGGAGAGATTTCATGAGCTAAATAATGAATTAGAAGCAACGATTCTAATGGTAACGCATGATGCCTTTACAGCAAGCTATGCGACAAGGGTCATCTTTATTAAAGATGGTAAAATTTTTAATGAACTTCATCGAGGAAATCATTCAAGACGTGAATTCTTTAATCAGATTATTGATGTAGTGACATTGCTTGGTGGTGACTTAAATGATGCTCTTTAAGTTATCTATTCAAAATATTAGAAAAAGTGTAAAAGATTATGCGATTTATTTCTTTACCCTAATTCTTGGGGTTTCTATCTTTTATGTATTTAATGCACTAGATAGTCAAACAGTCATGATGAATGTAACCTCTTCTACGAGAGAAATTATAAAATTAATGACGACTGTTTTATCTGCTGTTAGTGTTTTTGTTGCCTTTATTTTAGGATTTTTAATTATATATGCATCTAGATTTCTAATTAAAAGACGAAATCAAGAATTTGGTATTTACTTAACGCTTGGAATGAGTAAAAGAAAAATATCGATGATTTTATTTTTTGAAACACTTTTAATTGGACTTCTTTCTCTAAGCATTGGTCTTGGAATTGGAACTTTATTTTCTCAATTTATGAGTATGATTGTTGCCAATATGTTTGAAGCAGATTTAACCAAATTTACTTTTATATTTTCAACGGCTGCTTGCATGAAAACGATTATCTACTTTGGTATTATGTATTTACTTGTGATGATCTTTAATACAATTAATATTAGTAAATGTAAACTAATTGATTTATTACACGCCAGTAAAAAGTCAGAAACAATTAAACTAAAGAATCCGATTGTTTGTACGTTTGTTTTTATTCTTTCTTCGACTGTTTTAGGATATGCTTATTATCTAGTAACTGGCAAAGTGACTGAATTACAGGATTTTAAAGAAATACTGAAACCTATTTTATTAGGAGTAGTATCAACATTCTTTATTTTTTGGTCCTTATCAGGGTTAATCATTCAGATTGTAACTAGTATGAAGAAGACTTATTATAAAGGTTTAAATAGTTTTACGGTCAGGCAAATTAGTAGTAAGATCAATACCACAGTTTTTTCTATGACGATAATTTGTTTAATGCTATTTGTTACAATTTGTGTTTTATCTTCTGCTTTATCTATTAAAAATTCGATGACTGCCAATCTAAAAACTTTAGCGCCCATTGATATTGAATTTACAAAAAAATATAATTTAACGGAAGAATATGTAAATAGTCACTATGCATATAACCAAAATATGATAGAAGACTCAAAGTTACCTTTACGACAAAGCATTAAAAATATGGAATTTGACATAGATTTGTATTTTACAGATATGGTTGAATTTAATACTTATTTATCCGACATGACCATTCGAGATACTTTAGGTACTTATTTGGAAGAAGCAAAAAGAAAATATCCTTTTTTAAGATATGATATGAAAGAGGAATTTATCAGAGTGAGTGATTATAATCGAGCGGCTAAATTATTAGGACTAGATGAATTAACGGTAAAAGAAAATGAATATATTTTAGTTGCTGATTATAGTGGTTGGGTTCCAATTCGAAATGAGGGCTTAAAAAGAAATACACCCATTGTATTAGGAGATCAAACCTATTATCCAAAATATCATGAATGTCAAAATGGATTTATTGAAATTTCAAGTAATCATGTCAATATGGGATTATTTGTAGTACCAGATCATGCAGTATTCGATGAATCGATGAAGGAAGGATTCTTACTTGCAAATTATAAAGAAACTTCAAAAGAAGGAAAACAAAAAACAGAAGATATAGTTCGCTTGCTCGATAGTCATCCATATGGAGAAACTACGAGTTTACAGATGATTACCAAATTATTTCTTTATGAATCGAGTGTTGGGTTAGGCGCAATGGTAACATTTATTGGACTTTATTTAGGAATTATTTTCTTAATTAGTAGTGCAGCTATTCTCGCATTAAAGGAATTATCTGAAAGTAGTGATAATAGGGAAAGATTTAGAATGTTAAGAAAAATCGGTGCGGATGAGAAGATGGTGCGTAAAGCATTATTTAGGCAAATTGCTTATTTTTTCTTATTTCCATTACTAATTGCAATCATTCATTCTATCTTTGGAATTATGTTTTGTAATTATATTTTGGAAACATTAGGAAATGAAAAGTTATTAGAATCCATTATTATGACGGCTATTTTCTTAGTTTTGATCTATGGTGGATATTTCCTAATTACTTATTTATGTAGTAAAAATATGATCAAAGAAAAATCATAGAAAGATAAGGTGATGATATGAATTATGTAACTAGTATAAAAACGGCTTTGTTTACATTTCCATTCATTGCCTTTCTTTTTACGATTCCTTTTATTTTACATCAGTATCATAAATACGGGTCGATTCATAAGTTTCGAGTACTGATTGTATATTCCTTTATTCTATACATGATGACTGTTTATTTTTTAGTAATTCTTCCTCTTCCTAAAGTAAGTGAAGTCACTAATCATATATCTGATATGATTCAACTACAACCATTTGCTTTTATACAAGATTTTATAAAAGAAACCTCCCTTGTAATTACAGAACCTAGTACGTATCTAAAGGCAATCAAGGAAAATTGTTTTTATACAGTTGTCTTTAATATTTTTATGACAATTCCATTTGGAATGTATTTGAGGTATTATTTTAAATGTAGTTTAAAGAAAGTTGCGATTTATAGTTTTCTTTTAAGTCTATTTTTTGAACTTACTCAGCTAACAGGACTTTATTTTATTTATCCTGGTCCTTATCGATTATTTGATGTAGACGATTTACTGACGAATACACTAGGCGGAGTTTTAGGATTTTTATTGATGGGTCTTTTTACCAAACGATTACCAACAAGAGATAAAATAGATGAGGAATCACTAGAACAAGGAAGAAAGGTTTCAGGCTTTAGAAGACTGACTCTATTCTTTTTAGACTTATTTTTATATACGGTAATTACATGCTTTTTGTGTTTGATTTTTGAAAAGAAAAACTCAATTATATTTATTTCATTTCTCTTATATTTTGTTGTAATTCCAATATTTATGAACAAACAAACACTAGGAGGTAAACTAGTAAATGTTAAAGTTCTATATTCTAACTATTGGATCATAAGGAAAATTCTTCGAATGATATTCTATTTCTTTTATTATCTTTATCTTCCGTTTTACTTATTAGTGATAGTTACTTACTTAAAAGACTATTTAATGATGGATGCGAGAGAAAATTTGATTCTATTTGGTGGGACATTATTGTTTTTATTTTTCTTTTACTTATCCCACATATTAGTTCTTTTGATGAAAAGGAAACTATATTATGATTTCCTATTTCAAGTAACGTTTGAAAGTACTATTCAAAAAGAAAACAAAAAAGAATGAGCCACTCATTCTTTTTAAATGGTAATTTTTGATGTTCGATTTTGAAAATATACAGGCAGTCCTCCAATAGCTCCTGTAATTGCCCCAATGATAATAGGTTCTATTTCAAAAGAATCTTTTTCTTCTTTTGTAAAATCGTTAACCTTTTGAACGGTAACTGTATAAGCTTCTTGATTGATAATCGTATAGTATTCTAATAAGTGATATCCTGAATCTTGATATTCTAAATAGATAAACTTATAATCATTTTCATAAATTTCTGAAATAGAGGAATCTTGTTTTTTTGATAATTCTTGCGCCAAATCTTTCCATTGAACATCTGAATAGTTGCTTAAGTTTTTTACTTTACTGCTTCCTTTTTTTCGTACAAATAGTTCTATCATATCTTCTTGATTCTTAGAAAAAGGAACAGCATTTAAATAAATCAGGTTTTCCTTCATCAGATTAGATAAATACTCAGAAGAAACTCCTAACTCTTCCAAATCTTGATTATTTTCAATGTTTCCCCTCGTAAAAGCATACCAAGATGTATCATCTAGTAAAAGACTCATATCCGTCTCATCTATATAGTATCTAGAAGCAAAAGCAAACATCGGAAAAAATGCTAGCAAAAGAGTGATAAACATAAATAAAAAACGTTTTTTCATGTAGAACCTCCTTTTGGTTAGTATATCGTATTTTGTTAAATTTCTCATTCTTTCCGTTTTGATAGAACCATGTTATAATAAATATAAACAAATGATAAGTAGGTTGAAACGTATGAATCAAGAGAAAATTGGAAAACTAATTAAAGAATTAAGAACAAAACATCATCTGACACAACAGGAATTTGCTAAAAAATATGGCGTAACTTATCAAGCTGTATCCAAATGGGAAAATGGAAAGAATATTCCAGATCTTTTTGTGCTAAAAGAAATGTGTAAAGATTATAATATTCCATTAGATGACTTTTTAGATGCGAAAGTACAAGAAAAAGAGAAAGAAAAAAGTAAAAAAAATAAAACAAAATGGATTCTTCTTCTTCTTTTAATTCTTTTCATCATAGGAGTAATGATAGTAAAACAGATTCATTCTGAGGATTTTGAAATGAAACCAATTTCTTCTAGTTGTGATAATTTCTTAGTATCTGGTAGTATTGCTTATAATCATAAAAAATCAGCAATTTATATTTCTGATATCTCATATTGTGGTGGGGCAATTGAAAAAAACCAATATCAAGAGATGAAATGTACCTTGTATGAAGTAGATGAAAAGATAAAAAAAGAAATTAGTAATTATCACTATCAAGAAAAACCTTCGATTACGTTAGAAGAGTTTTTAAAGAAAGTAAATTTTCATATTGATGACTATTCAAAAACTTATAAAAATTATTCTAAAGATAGTCTATATTTAGAAATTGAAGCTACAGATATAAAGGGGAAAATTACTTTTTATAAAGTACCATTACAATTAGAAGAGTGTAAAAACTAAGATTCAACTTGGGGTTGAGTAAATTCAACTAGGGTTTTATTTAAGGAAAATGAAAATTTTGATAAAATGAAATCAGGAGGAAGAAACAATGAAAAAAAATGGAATTTTAATTTTGAGTGCAATTATAATTATTTTATTTGGTATCGCTGTTTTTTCAAATGTTCAAAATCAACGGTATGAAAATAAAAAAGAAGTGCATGTAATCACTAGTTTAACAGAAGAACAGTATCAGAAAGAAAAAAAATTTAAAACAAAAGGGTACACGATAGAAAATCCGAATGTAATCGTAGACCCTTATGGAATTTCACCTTTAACGGCGCTTGTTTTATTTGAAACAGAGGATAAGGTAAGTCCAAAAGTAACGATTACTGGAAAAGATGAATTAACGACTTATACACATACTTTTTCTTTATCTAAGAAACATGAACTACCAATTTATGGTCTTTATGCAGATCAAGAGAATAAGGTAGTAATTGAGTATGAAGAGGAGGGAGAAACAGTAAGTAAGGAGCTTTCTATTCAAACAGACAAACTTCCAGAAAATATGATTTTAAAAGCAAGTGTAAGTAAAAAAACTGAGAAATTAACGAATGATTTATATTTCTATACACCTTCTAGTATCGGATATACAACTGCTTATGATGTAAATGGAGATGTTCGTTGGTATTTAAAAAATTATGCATTATGGAAAATAGATCGGTTAGAAAATGGACATCTATTAGTTAGTACAGAACGATTAATTAATAGCCCTTATTATATGACAGGTTTATATGAAATGGATCTACTTGGAAAAATCTATACAGAATTTAGTTTAGAAGGTGGATACCATCACGACTATTATGAAATGGAAAATGGAAATTTATTAGTAGCGAGTGATGACTTTAATAATGAAGATGGAACTGTAGAAGATTACATTGTAGAATTAGATCGTAAAACGGGAAAGATTGTAAAAAGATTCGATTTAAAGGATATTTTACCGATGGAAGATGGAAAGAGTGAAAATTGGACATCCTACGATTGGTTTCATAACAATGCAGTTTGGTATGACAAAAAAACAAACTCTATCACTTTATCTGGACGTCATCAAGATGCAGTAGTTAATATTGATTATGAAAGTGGAGAGTTGAATTGGATTTTAGGGGACTCTACCTCTTGGGGAAAAGAGTATCAAAAGTATTTTTTTAAACCAGTAGGAGATAACTTCGAATGGCAATGGAGTCAACATGCTTCAATGATTACACCAGAAGGATATGTATTCTTACTGGATAATGGAAATAATAAATCAAAAGTGAAAGAAGAATATGTGAAAGCAGAAGATAGCTATACTAGGGGTGTCATGTACAAAATAGATACAAAAAACATGACAATTGAGCAAGTATGGGAATATGGTAAAAATCGTGGCAGTGAGTTCTATTCTCCTTATATTTCAGATGTTGATTACTTAGAAAAGGATCATTATATTGTTCACTCTGGTGGAATTGTCTATGTAGATGGAAAAAATTCGAATCAACCTGCAGGATTTAGTAAAGATGCAACTCTTGTATCAGATACAGTGGAGTTAATAAATGATGAAGTTGTATTTGAATTAAAACTACCTACCAATAATTATCGAGTAGAGAAAATGAGTCTATATAGTGACCAAGAAAAATTTAAACTTGGTGAGGCAACAAGACTTGGAAGTTTAGGAAAAACAGAAGTAGAGAAGGAAAAATTTAATCCGTTTGTATCCACTAAGAAGATAGATGATGACTACAAGTCTCATAAAATTGAAATCACTAAAGAAATAGATCGATTGGTAGTAAAAGGGCAATTCCTAAGAACCAATCAAGTAAAGATTGTACTTTATCGTAATATGAATTGGAAATATTATAATGTAGTAATTAGTAAAAAACCATATACTGCTTTATGTGTAGATATATTTACGGAAGAAGAAGATGAAAATGGCATTATGGTAACAAAATATATTAATTTGGATAGTTTAATTGGAAAATATTCTATTTATCTAGAAATTGATGGAGTTCTTTATAATACAGGAGAGTATGTAGACTTTTAATGAAAACAAAAAGTAATATTTTAGCAATTATAATTATTATCATTATAGGTACTAGTGTTTATATAGCGAACGAGTACTACCAAGACTATTTAGATGAACAATCCAATACAATCATTCTAAAAGATGCAAAACTAGAAGATATCTCTCAAGAATCTAAAAAAATAAATATCTATGTGTTTTGGGGAAGTGGTTGTCCTCATTGTGAAGAATTATTTAGATTTTTAGAGAGTATTAGAAGTAATTATGGAAAGTATTATAATGTTTATGGTTTTGAGGTTTGGGATAACGAAGAAAATGGAAAAATTATGGATTCTTTTAAGGAAGAATTTAAAGAGGAGACAGGAAAAAGAAGTGTTCCATATTTCATCATTGGCGATGAACCATTTATTGGATATCAAAGTAGTATGAATAGAGAAATAAAAGAAACCATTCGTACAAAGTACAAAAATAGAAAAGAAATAAACAAATTTGAAAATATATTAGAAAATAAAGAAGAGATAAACAAATAGTGTGTTTATCTCTATAAAATTGTAGAAAAAGTGGAGATAAAAGGCAAAAAATAATAAAAATAACAAAAAAAATGTATTTTTTGTTATTTTTGTAGTACAATGTAGGTAGAAAGGGAGAGAGAATATGAAACTTTTAAGAGTCGTTGCCAATCATTTTAAATTATGTGAAGATAATTTTACTATTTCTTTTGTTCCAATCGCAAATAAAACGCAAGAAGACAAGGAATTTGAACTTCATGAAATTGATGAAGATTTATTTGTATATAAGACAATTGGTATTGTTGGAAAAAATGCATCAGGAAAGACGACAACAACAGACCTACTGGAACTCATTTATGATATATTTTCAGATTATAGAATTCATTCCGCAAACAATTTGTTTGGATTTGGTAATAAAATAATAAATATTGATGTTACTTTTTATCATGAGGGTGCTTTATATCGTTATGTAACTGATCTATGTAAAAATAAAAATATGATGAATGACACAAGTATATTATTTAAAAATCAACGTCTATTCAAACGGAACTATAAGAAATCTCATAGTAAAAATCTATTTGATTATAAAAAATATGAAGAAATGAAGACGAATGTTAATTTGCCAGAAGATACTTCTATAGTCTATTTATTATTAAGGGATATTGAGTTAAGAGGGATGTATTATTCTAATAAAGATATTTCTTATCATGATTATGTCAAAATATTTGAACTCTACAATGCTTTTGATTCAAATTTGAAATTGTTAGAATCCACTGTAAAAATGTTTGATGATCATATTGTAGGTATAAAAATGGAAAGTGAAAACAAGTTCGAAATTAAATACAAAAATCGAGAAGTACAAGAAGTATCTAGTAGAGAATTATACGAAATATTATCCAGCGGAACCAACAAGGGACTAGCGCTATTTGCATTTGTTATAGTTTCATTAAAAAATGGACTAGATTTGATTATTGATGAAATAGAAATTCACTTTCATAAAACATTAGTAGAAAACTTAATTAACCTATATAAGGATAAATCGGTCAATAAAAAGAATGCAACTTTAATTTTTACAACACATTACTGTGAGTTGTTAGATCTTTTTGATCGAAGTGATAATATTTATATTAGTAAATATGATCAGTATATTAAACTTGAAAATATGTATGAAAAATATAAAATTAGACCAGAATTATTAAAAAGTAAGAAATATTATGAAAATGCCTTTGATACAGATGTAGATTATGATGCATTAATGAAATTTAAAAAGGAATTAATGTAATGAAATATTTGCTCATGTGTGAAGGGAATAATGAAGAGACCATTATGAATCTTTTATTAGATTATAATAAATTAGAATTTAATAGAGATGACTTAATCGGATTAAGACCCTATCATCTTAGAAACTTAAATAGTGCAATGATAAAATCTGAACTAAAGCATTACAATCAACCTGTAATTATATATCGAATTGGGGATACACAAAATGATGAGTTAAAAATTCCTCCAGAATTAAAAAATATTATATTAAAAGAAAATATTTTTAGGTACTGCACCAAACCAGAGTTAGAAATACTGATGATTATAAATGAAAACTTATTTTCTAAATTTGGTAAGAGTAAAATGGATGCGAAAGAATTTGCAAAAGAAAATATTATATACAATGGAAGAAGATATAACCAATCAAGTAAATTTATAGAGAACTATTATAAGGAAAAGAATATAAGTCATTTAATAGAAAATTTGCTAGAATATAAAAGAATAAAGAAACACAAAAAGGGTGAACTATACCTTGCAGATTTATTAAAAAAACAAAATGCTAAAAATAAAGAGAAAACATCTGTTAGATAAGAAAAATTCACTTATCTTTTTTTGAAACTTTTTTTATAAAACATGGAATAGTATAGTGAAGGTGATAAAATGACAATAGAAGAGAGTCAAAAAAAGTTCGAAAATATTTATAAAAATACTTATCAAGATATTCTGAAATATATTGTTTGTCACTCTAATAATATAGAAGATGTCAATGATATCTTGCAAGAGACTTATCTAGAATTTTATCGGATTCTAGAAAGAAAAACGATAAATGAAGAAAAAATGAAAGCTTTCTTAATAGGGGTTGCCAAAAATAAGATAAAAAAGTACTATGGACTATTCTATAAAATAAAAACCTATTCCTTGTTTTCAAAAAATGAACAGGAGATAGAGTGGATAGAAACCATAAAAGATGATTTTGATACACTAGATTTTGTAATTAATAAGGAGGAATCAAAAAAGGTATGGGAGTATATTAAAAAGAAAAAGCCAATTGTTACAAAAATATTTTTTCTTTATTATGGGTTAGAGTTAACAATTAAAGAAATTTCAAAAGAATTAAATATAAATGAATCGAATGTAAAGAATATTTTATATCGAACTTTAAAAGAGTTAAAAGAAACCTTCGGAAAGGAATAGGAATGATTTGTGAAAAGAAATTTAAAGATGAAAGAAGAAATACAGAATGAATTTGATTCAGATGAAAATTTTCAAAAGATTATGAGTAGAATGCAAGAAGAAAAAACATCTACAATTAGAAAAAATTTTAAAGTAATATTAGTAACTAGTTTTATTCTTTTAATTTTAATTGGTGGCTTATTCTTTATTAAGGAACCAATAAGCCAAATGAAAAAAGACTCAGTAGAGAAGGAATTTTTTCAAATTTATGCTTTTGTAAGTACAGAAGAAAATGAAGAAAAAAAGGAATTAAAGGAAAATATCCAAGTTCCATTAAAAAGATATAATGAAGCAATGTCTTCTGTCCCTGGATTTCCGATTCTCTTTGAGATAGAAGGGGATTCTAGCAAGATGGAAATCAGTATTAGAAATGGTAAAATTTATACATGGAATCAATCTACGGGTATCGTTACTTTAGTAGGAGAAAAGATGATTATAAAGGAGAGTAAGACTTTGTATTTTCAAGTAAGTACGAATACAGTAATTGATATTATTTATAGAACAGATAAATCAAATACGAAAAAGAAGATTAAAGTATATCAAGATAATAATTTTCAATATTTTATGGAATTAACGAATTAAAAAAGAATCAGGTTACAAAAATGACCTGATTTTATTTACACCTTATGATATAATTATAAAATAATGAAAGGTATTGGCTCGACAAACTACGACAAAAATGAAATGAAATTTTTCCTTGATTTTTCAGTGACTTTATGATATTATAGTACCCAATTTAGGGGGAGTAGTATGAACGGGGTTAGTATTGGTCTTGAACAACAAGAGAAAAATACAACATTAACGATTAGGAAACATAATTTTTTCTATTTATTCGTAAAAAGAGTATTTGACTTTTTTGTATCCATCGTATCACTGGTTTTATTAAGTCCAATATTTTTACTAATTGCGATTTTAATTAAAATAGATTCGAAAGGAAAAGTATTCTATAAGCATAAGCGAATTGGAAAGAATGGAGAGTATATTTACTTATATAAATTTAGAAGTATGTATACTGATTCAAAAGAACGATTAGAAAAAATGTTAGAAAACCCAGAAATCAAAAAAGAATGGGAAGAAAACTTTAAATTAGATAGGGATCCAAGAATTACAAAAGTAGGAAAATTCTTAAGAAAGACATCCCTAGATGAACTTCCACAACTAATTAATATTCTAAGAGGGGATATGAGTATTGTAGGACCTAGACCTGTTGTAGATGATGAAATTGAAAAATATGGAGCAGAAAAAGAAAAATTCTTAAGTGTAACTCCAGGACTTACTGGATGGTGGGCTTGTAATGGTAGAAGTTGTACAAGCTATGAAGATAGAAAGAAATTAGAACTTTATTATGTAGAACATAGAGGAATCTATTTTGATTTAAAAATTATTGGAAAGACATTCATTTCTGTAATAAAAAGAAATGGAGCTAAATAAAAGAATAAAAAAGGGTACCAAAATAAAACAAGAAGATTGAATGCAAATAATAGGGGTATTTTGCATTCAATCTTTTTTTGTAGGGAGGTGAAGTTATGAAGGGAAGTCCCATTAGAATTGCCCAGATTATGGGAAAATGGCTTGGTGGAGGGGTAGAAGCAGTTGTCATGAATTACTATAGACATATAGATCGTGATAAAATACAGTTTGATTTTATTTGTGATCAAGATTCTACTTGTATTCCATATGAAGAGATTGAAAAGATGGGTGGTAAAGTTATATTAATCCCTCCATATCAAAAAGCTATTAAATATCAAAAGCAATTGAAGAAAACCTTAATGGAGGAAAACTATAAAATTGTTCACTCTCATATTAGTACAATGTCTATTTTTCCATTATTTGCATCAAAAAGGGCTAAAGTACCTATTCGAATTGTCCATGGTCACTCTACAACCAATAAAAAAGAATGGAAGAAAAATATATTAAAGCAAATATTAAGACCATTTGTCAAAGTGTTTGCAACAGACTATATTTGTTGTAGTGAACTGGCAGGAAGATGGCTATTTGGAAATAAGACATATAATCAGGGAAAAGTATATCTATTAAACAATGCAATTGATATAGAAAAGTTTTCTTATAATGAAGAAATAAGAAATCGAATGAGAAAAGAACTAAATATTAAGAAAGATACGTTAGTAATTGGTCATGTTGGAAGATTTGTAAAACAGAAAAATCACCAATTTCTAATTAGGATTTTTAATGAAATCCATAAGCAAAATAAAAACTCAGTTCTCTTATTAATTGGGCAGGGACCTTTACAAGAAGAGATAAAAACTCAGGCAAAACTTTTAGATATTGAAGAATCAGTAAAATTTCTTGGACAGAGGAATGATGCAAATGCTTTATACCAAGCAATGGATATGTTTATTCTTCCTAGTTTATATGAAGGGCTTCCCGTAGTTGGCGTTGAAGGACAGGCCTCAGGTCTTCTATGTTTGTTATCCACCGATATGACACAAGAAACTAAAATACTAAAATCTACCATATTTATATCTTTGAATAAAAATGAAAAAGAGTGGGCAGATATTGCAATAAAACAATTTTCAAAATTTGAGAGAAAAGAAAAAAATTACGAACTGGAACGCAGTAGATTTAATATAAAAAAAGAATCAGAAAATCTAATAAAAATATATGATAATATTATGAAGGAGCGATTATAATGAAATATTTTACGATTCACGATATAGTAGGAATTGAAGTAAGTGATCAATATAAATGGAAAGATACATTAATTATCAATATTCCTATGTTTTATACAACAAAGGAGAAATTTCATAAAATTAAAACAAAGATTACAATTGAATATAATAAAGGAATTCATTTAGAAGGGGCTTATGAAGTAGTTTCAGATATCTTCATAAATCGTAATACTAACCAAATACTTGATAAAAAATATGGCGCTTTAATATCAAAAGAGAAAGATGGGTATAAGATTATTTGTAATCAGGAATGTAATGAATGGATGATGATGATATTAGAATATGCATTATTAGAAAATCAGGCAACATTTATTCATTCAGCAGGTGTTATAAAAGATGGGAACGCTTATGTATTTCCATCATGGGGTGGTGTTGGAAAAACAGCATCAGTAGCTAAATTAATTAGGGAAGAAGGATACCAATTACTAGGAGATGATTTAGTTATTTTAACATCTGATGGAACAATTTACGCATTTCCTAAGAAATTTGTATTATATGCATATCATAGAGAATTATTTGAAGATGCTATGCAAAATAAAAAATTAGTAAAAGGAGGACTTAGTAGATTCGTATCGAAATTGATACCTACTGCTAAATCGTTTTTAAGACATTTCCCATTTTTATTATCATGGGCAAGAAGACACAATCCTCAATCTAAAAGAGTGTCACCTTATGAAATATTTGGGGAAGATAAAATCGCTACCTCAGGGCATATTAAAAAGTTCACTTGGTTAGAGAGAATTGATATTGAAAAGACCAAAACAGTTGAAATTGATGCTTATAAATTGGCATCAAAATCATTAATGATTACAATTCATGAGTTATTTGATAACAGGTTACAAGAATTTTTTATTGCTACATGTGCAGATTGTTTTGAATATAGAGTATTATTTGATGAATCTATAAAATTTATTCATAATGCAGTTAAAAAATCTAAAATCAATCAGTTATTTATCCCACAAAGCTACCATGTGAATATTGTGGCATCTGATGTAGTGGCATATACAAAACAGGGGGATTAAAATGTCAAAACTTGCTTTTGTTTTTGATACAGTATTATTGAAAGATGAAAAGAATAATTATTATGCGATTAATCTAAATTATCAACTATGGAGAGATAGATATTTAAAAACCTTTGATGAAATTATTGTATCAACTAGATCAAAAAAAGTACCATATAGAGAAATTGTAAAAAAACCAGGTTATACAATTTCAAATGGAGAAAATGTTGAAATAAAGCCAATATCAAAGTACAATAAAGTAACAGATGCTATCTTTCACAGAAGGGAAATTGAAAATCAAATAAAAGAGATTATTGATCAAGTAGATTGCGTAATTATTCGAATGCCTAGTCCACTAGGAAATGTTGCCTGTTATTTATGTAGAAAATATAATAAAAAGTATGCAATAGAAATGGTGACTTGTCCGTGGGATTCTTATAGAAATCACGGACATTGGGCAGGAAAATTAGTAGCTCCATTTATGTATTTCGAAACAAAAAAACAGTGTAAACAGGCAACAAGAGTATTGTATGTCACAAAAGAATTTTTACAAAAAAGATATCCGACAAGTGGTATAACAATCAATGCTTCTAATGTTATGATTAGTGAGCCAAATTCTAATATATTAGATAAAAGAGTAGAGAAAATAGAAAAGCAAAAAGTAAATTACACCTTAGGATTAGTAGGTTCTTTTGATTTGAAATTCAAAGGACATTTAGTAGCATTAAAGGCACTAGAAATAGTAAAGAAAAAATACCCAAATGTAAAAATTGAATTTTTAGGGACGGGAAACGACAAAAAAATAAAAAAATACATACAAAGTAAAAATCTAGAAGATAATGTAGTGTTTTTGGGAACACTACCAAGTGGGAATCCAGTACTTCATTGGATGGATGACTTGGATATCTTAGTGATTCCTAGTTTTCAAGAGGGACTTCCTAGAGTATTGATAGAAGCAATGAGTAGGGGATGTCCTGCAGTTGGATCTAGTGCAGGGGGCATTCCTGAATTAATTAGAAGAGATGTAATTCATAAGCCAGGCGATTATAAAAAACTAGCAGAGGATATACAAAAACTAATTGGAAACAAAGAATATATGATAAAATTAGCAAAAGAAAATTTTGAAAATTCTAAAGAATATGCAAAAGAAAGTCTAGATTTAAGGAGAAACAAATTTTGGAGAGAATTTAGAGATAATAATCAATAAAAAAGAAAGGATGATGAAAGATGAGTAAGAATACAAATCAGAAGTTTAATCTAATAGACTTCTTTTTAATCATATTTATATTTTGTAAGGTTGGTGTAATTAGTACAAATAATATTGTAGTATTCTTACTATCAAAACTTTCTAGTACTGGTTATGTTCCACAAGATATTTTAGAGTACTTATCTCTAGCTGCATTTATTATTCTTGTATTTTTTAGGGTCATAAAAAAAGGACGTCTTTTGATGACTAAACAGACTTTTTTTTACTTTCTTTTTACAGTATTTTCTAGTTTATCTTATTTTTGGTCATTAAATAAATCATTTGCAATAAGTTCACTTGTGAGTGTGGTTGCACTTTGGATTACTCTTTTTGCTTTAACAAATTATATTGATAGTAAAGAAAAACTAATTAAAGTAATGAAATATGTTGTAATTGCAAATCTTTTAGTAGCACTAAAAATTATAGTACTATATTGGTTTCAATCGGGATCAGCCGCTACTAGAATAAAAAGCATTACAGGTATTTACTTTAATACCGTTGGACAAATTCTTGGATTTTCTGTTCTTTTTTCTATATACCTATATAGATATACCAATAAAAGGAAATATTTGTACTTAATTATACCGCAATTTATGGCTATTATATTAACGGAATCTAGAAAGTCACTATTAATACCTGTTTTAGGAATTTTTCTCTTTTTAATATTACAGAGAAACATGACCAAATTATTGAAATATACTTTTATAGCAATGGTTTTAGGTGGATTGTTGGTTTTCTCTGTAAGCAAAATTAGTCCAAGCATTTATCATAATATAGTAGGAGAGATGGGTGAACTTGTAAAATATTCACGTGGGGAGATTACCAATGATTGGAGTATTAATTTAAGAAGTTTCTTTATTGAAACTGGAAAAAATATCTTTATTGAGAATCCAATTAAAGGAATTGGACTAAATAATTTTTCTTACTATGTTGGCCATTATACCACTTATGGTACAGAGAGATATTCGCATAATAATTATATCGAAATGTTGAGTTGTCTCGGAATTATAGGCTTTCTATTATATTATAGTTCGTATTTTTATTGTTTCATAAAATTGTTAAAGAATATTTTAAAAAATAAAAAGGACAGTTTTTCAATTCTTTCTTTATCATTTTTGATTGTTTTAATGATAATGGAGTGGGGAGTTGTTTCTTACTCAGGATGTGTTTATCATATATATATATTATTTGTTTATTATACTATTATTTTTCAAAAAGAATTGTGGATGAAAATTGGTGATCGAAGTGACTAATAAAATAAATAAGATTACTAACAGTGACTATATATTTTCTCTAATTCAAAAAATAACGAATATATTTACTGGTATTATCACAATTTCCTTAATCAATCGTTATTTAGGTGTATCGTTAAAGGGAGAATATGAATATATTTTAAATATTGTAAACATTTTAAATGTTATCTTTGGACTTGGTTTATATGCCTCCTATCCTTATATGAAAAGGCAGAAAATGAAAAACCAACTTCATAAATATTTAAATGTCTTTTCGTTGCAAGCTATTATATATACACTCATCAGTATTATTATTTCAGTAACTGTTAGAAGTAAGATTGTTATTATAACTTCACTTCTTATCATTACTAGAATATTAAATGCCCAATTACAAAATATAGGAGTAGTAGAATTTATTAGATATAGGCAGATTTTACAAATAGTAAGTTATTTTATTGACTTATTATTAACTTTAGGGGTATATTTATTTGTACCAAAAAGTATGTATGCGTTATTATATGTATTACTATTTAAATATTTAATCTATATTTTTGCTTATTTAATCAAGTGTAAGTATATTCCAAGACCATGGTATATTTCTCCTAAATTTTTCAAGTATATGATTCGGTTTGGGTTTGTTGCTATGCTGACAACTTTGCTAATGGAGTTTAACTACAGTATTGATGTTATTATTATGAGATTTTTTTTACCATATTCTGAAATTGGGTTGTATTCTGTTGGATCGAAACTTGCACAATATATATGGTTAATTCCCGATTCATTTAAAGAGGTGCTTTTTTCACGTACTGCAAAAGATGATTCTATTGATGAAATAAAAACAGTATTGAAACTTAATATTTTTATTACTTTGTTTATGATTTTAGCAATATTTATTTTTGGTAAGGTATTTATTCATATCTTATATGGAAAAGAATACTTAGATGCTTATCAAGTAACTGTAATGATTTTTTTAGGAATTCCTAGTATGGTTCTTTATAAGTTAATCAATCCATTATATATGGCTAATGGAAAGCAAAAAAAATGCTTTGCTATTCTCTTTATTAGTGTTTTAATCAATATAATAGCGAACTTTATTTTTATTCCAATTTATGGAAAGATGGGAGCTGCAGTATCCACTGTTTTGTCATATACAATGTGTGGAGTGATTCTATTCATTGATTTTATTAGAACATATCATTTGGAATGGCATGATTGTTTAATTTTAAGAAAAAAGGATATCTCCAGTATTTGTCACATTTTTAAGTAATAGAGAAGTGGTGAAAATATGAAAATCAAAAATAAGCAAATCGAGTCATTAAGAGCAATATTGCTCTTAATGATAGTATACTATCATTACACTTATAGATTTGGAGAAGTATTTAGTATTAAAACTGTAGATTTTTTTTCTTTAAATTTATGGGGAGAAATTGGTGTTGGGTGTTTTTTCATAATCTCAGGATATTTTATTTTTCCAAAGGGGAATCATTGTATTCATCCTTTAAAGTTCTTAGTTAAGAGAATACTAAGATTATATCCTACATATCTTGTATGCATTACTTTGATATTTTTGAGTATAACTTTTTTTGGTTTACCAGGTAGAGAGGTTAGTTTTATTGAATATCTTTATAATGTGATTCTTTTAAATGGCTATATAGGGATTGACTATGTTGATGGTGCACATTGGTATTTAACTTATCTAGTTTTATTTACTTTGATTATTTCTTTTATTCTTTTTTTAGAAGATAAATTTAAAATTGATAGGAAAAAATCTGTCGTTGGATGGTTTATGTTAAATATTCTTTTGTTAGTTATTTCTAATTTTATAACGAAAACTTCAACATTATATAAATCGTTAGGTAATCAATATATTTATTATTTGTTAATAGGAATTTCTCTAAAAGAAACTCAGGGAGAAAAAATTAGTAATAAAAATTTTATCTATATGTTATTGTATTTTGTTTCTTTGGGAATGATTGCAATACAGAATGGTTTAATAGTTTTCATGGGTGTGTTGATATTTAATGTAATTTTAATCACATCAGAATTAAAAATTTTACAATACCCTAATTCAAAGATTTTATTAAAATTAGGAAGTATATCTTATGTGGTATATTTAATTCATCAGAATATAGGATATCAAATACTTTTAGGATTAACAGATTATTTTGGAGAATATTCTATTGCATTTGTCCCTTTTGCAATGCTTATTATAATAGGAATATCTGTAATAATATATAAATATTTCGATTTGCCATTACAAAAAATTATAACCAAAAGAATTAATAATGATTGAATATAAAAATCATACTAATAATTTTAATAAAATAATTTTTTCATAGAACAATATTCGAAGTATGATATAAGTGAAGTAAAAAATAGGAGAGATATCAAGGCTAACTGAAAAAGAATTTCAAAGAGAAGAAAAACATTGCGCTGATTTATTAGGCATGAGTCTTAAAGAATACCGTGAATATGTAAAAGGTACTAATATTGTTACCAAAGAGAAAAAACAAATTATGAATGTGATCATAGTATATTAACTAAATTAGGACTGTCAACAAATGATTTAAAGACAAAGAAAGCATTATAGTAGATGGTATTAGAAAAAATAATAGAAAAAAATAAACAGATACAAGACTAGAAGTGATTTCTAGTTTTTTCTATTCAGTGTATTGAAATATTTATAAATAATTCTAGATTTTAACTTGTTTTTGTGCTATAATATAAGGCACTTTAGGGGTGAAGTTACCATGAATAAATTATTATCATTTTTAAAAAAATATCATGTATTTATAGTGGGGATTATTTTAGTGATATTAAACGTAATACTATTTTCTTTTACTCATAATTTAAATGTATTACCAGTAAAATATTATTCTATGATGGTTGGAGTATTACTTCTATTAGAGATAGTATCAATTCTATTAATCTCTAGGAAGAAAAAAGTGCTAATAACGATTGGCTATGTTTTTTCTCTTGTATTGATCATACTAAATATTTGTGGAATCTATTATGTAAATGTGACAGATCATTTTTTAGATAAGGCATTTAATAATGATAAAAGAGAATACACCAATACTTTTTATGTTTTATCTTTAAAGGACAGTGAAAATACTTTAGATACCATTACGGATAAAAATATAGGTTACTATCAAGATACTCCAAATGTTTCTCAGGCAATCAAAGAGTTAAGTTCTAAATGCAAAGTAAATTCTGTTGCTTACGAAGATATTACTGATATGTTTTATAAATTAGGTACAGATATTCAGTATATATTAATTGAAAAGAATCTTTATACTTATATAGTAGATGCAGAAAATGATTTAAATAAAGACAATTATATAGTTATTTATGAATATACATTAACATTTGAAGAAGTTTCAGAACCAGAACAAAAAGAGCAAGAGGAAGAAAAAAATAAAGAGCCAAAAGAAACCAATAATATCAATATCTATATTGGTGGAACCGATTTTTCAAATCAATTATATGACTTTAATATGATTGTATCGATTAATCAAGAAACTCATAAAGTATTACTTACCAGTATTCCAAGAGATTATCATATACCTGTTTATGGAAAAGGTGGAAGAAGTGACAATATGGGATACCATGGAGCATGGGGAATTACAACGAGTATGAAATCTCTTGAACAATTACTAAATATTAAAATTGATTATTATGTAAAGGTTCGTACCAATAGTTTAGTTGGCGTTGTCGATACATTAGGAGGAATTGAGTTCTGTTCAAATAAAAGTTTTTATACAACTCATGCAACAATTTTAGGTAGTTGGGATGACTCAAAAGGAAAAAAATTATATGTTCAAAAAGGATGCAAAAACTATAGTGGAATTGAAATTCTTACAATTTCAAGAGAGCGTTTAGCCTATAGTGGAGGAGACCGTCAAAGACAGAAGAATTGTCAAAGTATTATCATTTCTATCTTTAATAAAGCAACTTCTCCAAGTATTATTACAAATTATCAGAGTTTCTTAAATTCTATTAGTGATTTATATACAACGAATATTCCTAGAAATGTAATCACAGATTATATTAAAGATATTTTGAATAATCATACAAAATGGACATTTAATACACAAAGTTTAGATGGTTATGATGGTAGTGGAACCGTTCATTTAACCAATCTCGTTGACTATATAATGATTCCATCGAAAGATTCAATTCATCAGGCAAGTTATAATATTAAGCATAATTAGATAAGTATAGATATGGAAGTGTTTGAAGTGAAAGCAAAAAGGAAAGTACTAGTTACTATATTAATGATTTGGATGATTGTAATTTTTGGATTTTCTAATCAAAATGTTGTAAGTAGTCTTTCTTTGAGTGACAAGATAGCTTCAAAAATGATTGATATAGTAGTAAAAGTTAGGGGAAAAGAAATTTCTCCTTTAGAAAAAGCAAATATGGTAAAAAAGATGAGAGTAACAGTTCGAAAGACTGCCCATTTTACAGAATACTTTATTCTAGGAGTTTTGATATTTAAAATTTTTGAAATGTATGGGGTGTCAAACATTCTCTTATATGCAACTCTCTTTTGCTTTCTCTATGCTTGTAGTGATGAGATTCATCAGCTATTCTCTGATGGTAGAACTGCTAAATTTCTAGATGTATTAATAGATACTAGTGGAAGTGTATTATCAATTGGTTATTTGTACTTTCTAAAACAAAAAAACTTTAATAAAACAAAGGAACTTAGTCAAAATGATTAAGTTCTTTTGTTTTAGAAAATTTCAGGCGACTGGAATATTTCTTCTGTATAATGTAAATGAAGTATTTGATTATAAAGAAAGTAGATGAAAAGATGAATGAATTACTAATACAAGAAAATGAGAAAATAGGAAATTTAATATATGAAATAAGAGGAACGCAAGTGATGCTTGATAGTGATTTAGCAAAACTTTACGAATGTACGAATGGAACAAAGGATGTTAATAAGGCAGTTAACAGAAACATTGAACGATTTCCTAAAGACTTTTACTTTCAATTAACTAAAAAAGAGTATGATAATTTGAAGTTCCAAAATGGAACTTCAAGATTTAGTAGTCATGGTGGTATTAGAAAATTACCTTATGTATTTACTGAACAGGGAGTGGCTATGCTTGCATCTGTATTAAAAACGAATATTGCTTCACAAATAAGTGTTTCAATTATGCGTGCATTTGTAGCAATGAGACATTATATTAGCAATAATCTAATAGAGCAAAAGTATATAAATAATATAGTTCTAGAGGATCATAAAAAAATTAAACAATTAGAAGATACTTTTCAAAAATTTGAAGAAAAGAAAAAAGTGAATGAAATATATTTTAATGGTCAAATCTTTGATGCTTATTCTAAGATCCAGGAAATATTTAAAGAGGTAAAAATAAAGTTAATAATAATTGATGCTTATGCTGATAATACATTATTGGATATTATAAAAAAATTAAATATAGATGTAACGATTATTACGAAATCTAGCAACTATATTACGAACCAAGATGTCTTAAAATATAATGAACAATATCATAATTTAAAAGTCATATATGATAATACATTTCATGATAGATACTTTATTTTAGATGACAAGATTATATATCATTGTGGAGCTAGTATTAATAGGATTGGTTATAAAACATTTTCCATTACTTTAATTAATGACGATGATGTGTGTAATATGCTAATTGGAAAAGTAAATAAAATTATATAAAAAAATATTATAAAACTATGTATTTAACTGTAAAGAAAGCAGATGAAAGGACGAATGAATTATTAGTACAAGAAAAAGAAAAAATGGAAAATCTAATATATGAAATAAGGGAAAAACAAGTGATGCTTGATAGTGATTTAGTAAGACTTTATAAATGCAAAAATGGCACAAAGGAAGTAAACCAAGCAGTGAAAAATAATATAGATGAATTTTTAGAAAAATTTTTTTGGATTTTAACTAACAATAAATACTATGATTCGAGGTCAAAGAATACAAATCATGAAGATCGAAGATATAATGTAAAGGTATTCTATAAAAAACATAGGAATATTGGAAACTTAACAGCGTTACTAGCAAATTTACTCTAAATTTATAATAATACACTTAGAAAAAGGTATATATATTTCTTTCACTGAATTGCATGAAAAAAATATTTTTATTCCATACTAATAATGGTGATATTATGGCAAGAGTACTAACAATTATTGGTTCTAGAAGAGAAGGGAATTGTGTTCTTTTAGAAAAGAAAATAAAACAGGCTTTAAAAAAGGAAAGAATTTCGGTAGATACCATCACTCCAGGGAATCAAAAAATTTATTTATGTACTGGATGTATGGATTGTGATGAAACAGGTGTTTGTGATTTTAAAGACGATATGGTAGAAAACGTTGAAAAGGTAAAAGAAGCAGAATATTTAATTTTTATTACCCCAACGCGTTGGAATCTATTATCAGGAGATTTAAAAATATTTATGGATCGACTGAATCCATTATATGCTTCCAGAAAACTAGAGGGAAAAAAGATGATTGCCCTTGTTGTTGGTTCTAAGAAAAAAGAAGAATATTCAACAGATGGCGCATTAACCTCTTTAGGAAGTTTTGCCGATAGTAGTGGGATGAAGATGATTTATCATAAAGAATTTAATGAATGTTTAAAGTATAACGATATTTTAGAACAAGAAGAGAAAATCACAAAGACCATCGAGGAAATCAAGAAAGTAATAAAAAATTAATGGAACAAAATATGATTCATATCATAGAATACTAAGAAGTGTAAAAAAGGGGAGAAAATTATGAATCATATCTTAGCAATCATAGAATTTATAGAAAAAGTAGGAATGTCCGTTGATAATTTGGATGTTTTCTATCAAAAAGAAACAGAATCTCTTCTTTTTTATGGGAAAGAACATAGAAATGATGAAAATTTTGAACATTCGATAGAGGCAAAACTAGATTTAGACAAAAAGAGTGTAACAATTGTAGAAGTCATACGACATGAATATAACTTTCAATCATTTTGGAAAGAAAATTTTGGGAGGCAAGAAACTTATAATGTAGAAGTAACTACGAATTTTGCCAAATGGATTGTAAAAGACAATCAATTAATTGTATACACCGCAACTGTTTTTCAAACTACAAAAGAGAATACCCTGGGAGAAAGGATTCAACCAATCATTGAATTTCATTCTATGACTGATTTTTTAGATCAAGAAAAAATCAGCACTGCAACTTTGGGGAGTAGTTTCATTCCAATTGAAAAGAAAAGCTTTCTAATTCCTAAAAATTATAAAATCACAGAAGGCCTCTCTCAAATCAAAGATATTCCGAAAGAAGTAGTTTTAAAAAAGTAATTGTATGAAAGAATGAATAATTAAACAATTGGTTCATTCTTTTTCCGTTTTCTTGATATATAAAATTTTCATAAAAAATGATTGCATTTTTGTTCATTTTGTAGTATAATATGAGCCATTATGAAGGGGTGGAAGTATGGAAGAATTTAATATTTCGGAATTTATTAAATATTATTTCAGTAAATTTATTATTGTCATTTTATTTGTATTAATTGGAACAGTTGCGTCTATTTACTACAATGAGAATATTCAAGTACCAATGTATAAGTCACAGACTAGCTTAGTATTAACACGTTCTAATAATTCTAATTCGACAATTACACAAAATGATATCTCTTTAAATAAAAACTTAGTATCTACTTATCGTGAGATTATCAAGAGTCGAAGAATATTATCAAGGGTAATTGAAAACTTAAACTTGGATATGACAGAAAAAGAGCTTGGTAGCAGAATTAGTGTAACGAGTGCGAATGATACCGAATTAATTATCATTTCAGTTACAGATGAGCATGGGCGAATTGCCAGAAATATTGCAAATGAAATTGCTAAAGTATTTAAAGCAGAAATTACAAGTATTTACAATATTGAAAATATTAGTATTGTCGATGAGGCTGTAGAAGCAAGAGAACCATATAATGTAAATATTGTGAAACAGTATGTAATAGGAATTGGGGCAGGATTTTTACTTGCTAGTATGATTATTACTATTTGTTTCTACTTGGATGATTCTATTAAAAAGCCAGAAGATATCGAAGAAAAGATTGGACTAAGTGTACTTGCTACAGTACCAAAATATAAAGGAAAAAGAAAGAGAAAATAAGGGAGGGGTTCAAATGTATAAAGAGTTAGTATTAAATAACGATCCAAAATCTATTATTAGTGAAACAATTCGTACACTAAGAACCAATTTGCAATTTGCCTCTGTAGATAAAAAATTACGTACAATTTTAATTACAAGTAGTGTACCAGGAGAGGGAAAAAGTTTTATTGCAGCCAATTTAGCGGTAGCCTTTGCACAAAGTGGAACTAGGGTCTTATTAGTAGACTGTGATATAAGAAAAGGACGTCAACATTATATTTTTGATTCTCATAATCATAAAGGATTATCGAATCTATTACTTGAGAACGTAAGAGAAAAATATCAAGAATATATTATGGAAACAAAGATTAAAAATCTTTCTGTTATGTTTCGTGGGGTAACACCACCGAATCCATCTGAATTATTAGGCTCTGCTAAAAATAAAGAATTAATTGAAATTCTAAAAGAATCTTACGACTTAATAATCTTCGATTCTGCACCTGTCAATGGTGGTTTAACTGACTCATTGATTATGAGTACTTTGGTAGATGGGGTAGTAATTGTAAGTGTGCATAAAGAAACACCAGCATCTTTACTAAAAACAACGAAAAAAAGCTTAGAAAACGTAAATGCCAATATCTTAGGAACTGTATTAAATCGTGCAAATGCAAGTTCTAAGAAATACTATGGACATTACTATGGATAAAATAATTGATATTCATACCCATGTGTTACCAAGCGTTGATGATGGTGCAAAGACAATGGATGAGAGTCTAGAAATTATTGAGTACTTAAAAAAAGTTGGAATTACAGATATAGTATTAACATCTCACTATATTAAAAATACAAGTTATACTTCTAATAAAAAGGAAAGAGAAAATATCTTTGAAGAACTCAAAAAAGCATCTTCTAATATGGGAATCAATCTATACTTAGGAAACGAAGTTTACTTAACAGAAGATATTCTTGACTTATTAGAAAAAGAAGAAATTGTTACGTTAAATGATACACAGTATATGTTAGTAGAACTTCCTTTAACAGGATACCTAAATAATTTACCAAATACTTTATGTAAACTATTTGATTCTGGAATAGTTCCAATTATTGCACATCCAGAACGATATCATTTTCTTCAAAAAAATAAAGAAAGAGTCAAAGAACTCTTAGAGTTTGGATGCCTACTACAATGTAATATAGATAGTATTACAGGAAAATATGGAAAAAAAGCTAAAAAACTCATGAAATGGCTTTTAAAGAATGATTTAGTAGAGTTTGTAGCAACAGATACTCATTATGTAGAGAAGAAAAAAGGATTAAGAAAATCTTTAAAGAAGCTGAAAAGAATAGTTGGAAAAAAGAAATTAGAAGAACTAACAAGAGAAAATCCTTTAAAAATATTGCAGGGAGAAGAAATTCAGGGAAATTTAGAATATTTAATAGAAGAAGAGAGAAATAGAAATTAACTCTTCTTTTTTATGATTTTTTAATAAATTTCTATACGAGATGGGACAAATTTTATATAATTAAAAAAAGAGGTGAAAGCAATGGAATCTAAAACTATAGTACTTGCATCCAATAATCAACATAAATTAAAAGAATTTAAAGAAATTTTAACAGACTATAAAATTCTTACTCTAAATGATATTGGATATTATGAAGAAATTGAAGAAACAGGAGAAACTTTTCTAGAAAATGCGTTGATTAAAGCAAAGACAATTCATGATTATTTAAAAAAACAAAATTTAAATTACTTAATAGTCGCAGAAGATAGTGGTCTATGTGTCGATTCCTTAGATGGGGCTCCAGGAGTTTATAGTGCAAGATATATGGGAGTTCATGGAAATGATCAAGGGAATCGGGATAAGCTTCAGCAGGAATTAAAAAATAAGAAAAGGGATGCCTATTTTATATGTACAATCGTAGTATATTACCCAGATGGAAACTATCAATCATTTGTAGGAAAAACATATGGTAGAATTACAGACGAGGAGATTGGCAATAAAGATTTTGGATATGACTGTATTTTCTATTCGAACGATTTAGAAAAAACTTTTGGAGAAGCAACTGAAGAAGAAAAAAATAGTGTATCTCACCGAGGAAGAGCCATTGTAGAAATGGTAAAAAGATTATAGTTTAAAGTTAGGTGGTGCATAAAATGAAAAAAGAATTTCTAAAAGCAAGAGATGGATATTTATTAGATGTTCACATTTTTGAAGTAAAAAATGCAAATGCAGTAGTACAAATGATTCATGGGATGGAAGAACATCAGGAACGATATGAGCCATTCATCAAATTTTTAAATCAAAATGATTTCACAGTAGTTAGTTCTGATATGAGAGGGCATGGAAAAAGTGCGAAAGATTTAGGATACTTTAAAGATAAGAAAGGGTATTTGGAGTTAATTGAAGATCAAAAAATAATCACCTCTTTTATCGAGAAAAAATTTAAGAACTTACCAATTTATCTATTTGCACATTCCATGGGAACTATTATTACAAGAGTCTTACTACAAGAAAACTCAAATCATTACGAGAAAGTTGTTTTATCAGGATATCCAAACTATCAAATGGGTGCTTATCCTGGAATATTTGTATCTAATATCATTCGATTGTTTCGTGGGCCTAAATACAAATCAAAGCTTCTAAGTTCCTTAAGTATTGGTTCCTTTAATAAAAAGGTGAAAAATCCTAAGACAGATTTTGATTGGATCAGTGTAAATCAAGAAAATATAAAATCATATTTGGAAGATCCTTATTGTGGGATTGGCTTTACTTGTAGTGCTTTTAATGATTTGTTTCATCTTGTAGTTTTGATGCATCAGGTAAAACGATATCAAAATGTAAATAAGAAAATGCAATTATTACTACTAAGAGGACTAGATGATCCATGCACTGGAGGAGCAAAGGGAGCAAACGATTCTTATCAAATATTGGTAAATGCTTCCTTTCAGTCGATTGAAAGAAAAGACTATCAAAATATGAGACATGAGATTTTAAATGAAAAGGAATCTAAAAAGGTATACCAAGATATTTTAAACTTTTATCAAGAGTGAAATAATAAAAAAATTTCATTCTTTTTCTTGACCCATGAATCTTTTATGAAAATTACGAATAGTTTACAAACTTTACTTTAAAAGTACAGTAAATTTTAATCGATAAGAGTACTTTGTGTTACACTATAAATAACAAATAATCAAGGAGGAAAATTATGGATTTAAAAAAATTATTTGGATACGAGGGAAAAACAGTTGTAATTACTGGAGCAGCTTCAGGAATGAGCAAGGCAGGAACAGAGTTATTATTAGCACTTGGCGCAGAAGTTTATGCGATTGATATTAACCCAATCGATTTACCTGTAAAAAGAAAATTTCAAGTAGATTTAAGTAAGAAAGAAGAAATAGACGCAGTAATAAGCGAACTACCACAAAAAATTGATGCTTTATTCTTATGCCACGGAATTGCTTATTTTCCTGGAAAAGAGTTACTAGTTCAAAAGGTAAATTTCTATAGTCAAAAATATATGACTGAACAGTTATTGGAAAGAATATCAGATCATGGGTCTATTACTTATATTTCATCTGTTGGGGGATTTGGATGGCAACAAGTATATAGTCAAGCAGTTGAATTAATTAATCAGCCTACTTGGGAAGATGCTATGAAGTGGTACGAAGAACATCCTGATTTGATTCAAAATGCCTATGTATTTGCAAAACAATGTTTAGAGTCTTATGTAACTTATAAATGTATGTCTAAGGAATTTATTGGACGAAAGATTAGGATGAATGCCATTAATCCTGGAGACACAACTACAGGATTAACCGAAGACTTTAACAAATCTACGAGTCCAAAGGGAGATGTGAAAGAAGGGGAGGAAATGATTTCTAATATCTTCCTAAAAAGTTGGAATGGTTATGCAGCTTCTCCTCAAGATATGGGATATCCAATGGTAGTAATTGGTAGTGATATTTGTTCTTATATGTCAGGACAATTAATCTATATTGACTATGGACTGACTTCTTCTTGGACGAGCGGAGCATTACTACAAGCAAATCAAAAGTCTATTGAAGAACTATCAAAAGAAGCGAACAGTTAGGTGTTAAGACTAGAATCATCTTAGTCTTTTTGTTGCATAAAATAAAATAATAAGTTAGTGTAGAATAAGTGTGGAGATTTTTAACCTAAGAAATAAGATTTATAATTTAAACTAATTGTAAGTTAGAAGGTGTAGATAGTCAATATCTATCCCTTTTATATTACATAAATTTCTTGCCTCATAGAAGTTATCGCCCTTAATCTGTTATTTTCAGAAACAGAGTCTAGAATTAGTAAATTAGTATTTATTTTATATTCTAAAGAATGATTGAAAGTTAATTTTTGATCATATTTTATATTACATAATTTCCTAATCCTGATATTTATATCTTTATAAGAGTTATTTCCATATTTCAAGTTGCAATAGTCTTCAATAGTTAAGTCATGCTTGTTGGCATGATAAACTAATAATTTAAGTTTATTTTCTAGCCCTTGTTCAGAGAATCCATAAGGGGAAGAAGTAATATATCTGGCGAATCCTTGATTAACATGTCCCTCCATAGAACAATGGTATTTATATAATGGATCTTTTTGATTCCTTGTATGTTATTAATAATGTAATTCATATGTTCTTCCATATACTTTTCTTGTTCAGGATATTTTTTTATTTGATAGTTTACTAGTTCTTTAAAGTTATCTATTAAGTGATTTCTAATATAATCATCAGCGATATTTCTTGAAATTATATCCTCTTTAAAAATATAATTCATATGTTTTTGGATATAGTGAAAAGGATCAAGAACAAATTTGACATTCAGAAAACAATTCACATAATTTTTAATACCAGTATCACCATCACCAGACACAAATATAATCTTAAATTTATCAATATCATATCTTTTATCAACATAGTCAAAGATAACTTTCCCAAGATTTTCATATGCTAGTTTAGAAGAAGCAAAGTAACGAATATTTTTAAGTTTTTTTCTTTTAACAAATGTTTCCTCATACCCTTCATGAACAATGTTGAAGATTAGCATGAATTTCATCCACTTCAATATATAAAACATCAGGTTGATTTTCACATCTAGTAATGACATCACTAACAGTACTATCTAATTTGCCAATTTTTTTAGAGACAGTACTACAAGATATAATGGTGTTTGTTAAAGCATAACGAGCAGATGGACTCATATTTTCGTCCATGACATATTTAATTAATTGATATTCTGCTTCATTAGTTAATCTTTGATAAGGGCTTAAATGAAGAATATCCCTTAACGGAACATAATACTCTTTTGTTTTTTTATCAATATAGGAAGTTGAATTTATAGTTATAGTACCAACTGAGGTTATTAAAACTCTTTTTCTGGTTTCTTTGATATTATACTGACCTTTTCTTACTTTTTTCCTTTTAAACTAGTCATCAAAATAATTAAGAAAGGATTCATATAATTTTAAAGTAAATACATCTCCAACATCTCGAATTTTGCTTTCGAAGTTAAGTGGATTTAAATTATTCTTAAAAATTTCATTGAAACTATTAGTGATTTCATTAATAAGTGGTATAATTTTCATACGGCTAAAACCTCGCTTTCTATTGTTTTTAGACAACTCAATTGTAAAGCATTTTATAGGTTTTTAACCGTTTTTTTAGTTTCATAAGGGTTTGTTTTTAGAATCTCCACACTTTGGAAACGTTATCAAATAATAATAATAAACTATTGACGAATTTACCAATTTATGGTATAATATGCAGCAACTTAGGGGGAATAAGGGATGAAAAAGAAAATTTTATTTAGCACGATTTTAGCAAGTTTATTATTAACAGCAGTGCCAGTAGAAGCGCAAGGAACAGCCAATGTAAGTCTAGTATCAGAAAACAAGGTGCAAATTGGAGATACTTTTAAAGTAAGTTTACAAGTATCTGATATTAACGATACTTATGATGGTGTAGTTAGTATGGGAGGACATTTATCATTTGATAATCAAAAGTTAGAATTTGTTTCTTCAAAAGCAATGGAAAAACCATATCAGTTTCAAATGAATATCAATACAATGATGATTGCAGGTCTAGACTTTACATTAAGAAATGGATTTTATGATACTACAACAGTCTATGAGTTCACATTTAAAGCCTTAGAAGAAGGAATCACTAATATTACTTTAGAAAGAGCCAAATTAACGGATAGCATGGGATATATTACTACAACAGTATTGGATCAGACCGTGGAAATTGAAAAAAACGAAGAAGTAGTCATGGATACAGAAAATACAATCTTAAACGAAGTAGTAAATGAACCACAAAAAGAAGAAACAGTTTTAGAAAAAACAGAAGTAAAACCTGTAAATGAGAAACCACAACAAAAAGTCAAAGTAGAAGAAAAGAAACAAGAAGTAAAAGTGGAAGTAGCAAAGACAATGCCAACACCTAGTCCAATCCAAATAAATCTTGCTAAAAGTAACTTTCATACTGAAACAGTTCAAAAAATATTAAAGGACTTTGTTTTAAAACTTAAAAATTGGTTCTAAAAAGGAAAAATTGAACAATCTTTCTTTTTCTTTAATCAAATTTGAGTTCCAGTAAAATTTAGTAAAAAAGAAAAGGTGAAAATGTGTTATCCACAGATTCACTTTTTTGTTATAAAATTTGGAACATTTTATTAAAAATTCAGAAACTTTTATAATTTTACATAAGTTTTTCGTAGAAAACCGAAACTCAAATAATCAAAGCCTTGTCTTTTTAAAAAAGAATGTGTTATAATCGAACTATAAGGTAGGTAGGTAGTTATGAAAAAATTAAATAAAAACATATTAATTATAATTGTGAGTGTTTTAGTAGTAATTCTTGTTGTTCTGATTGTAGTTTTAAACCCATTTGGTAAAAAACTTTCCCAAGAGGAAGAATTAAAGAAAAAAATAGAGACAATGGGGAAAGAATTCTATGAAGAACTCTATTATAAGCAAGTTGAAAACTCAGGAGAAGAAAAAAATACGATTCTAAAGAAGTTTGAAACCATTGGAATTAAAATTGATTTAGGAACTCTTGCTCGTTACAAAGGCGAAGACAGTGAAGAAATATTAAAAGAATTTGTAAATAAGAAAACAAATAAATCTTGTGATAAGGATAAAACACAAGCAATTATTTATCCACAGTCACCCTATAATAAAGAGTCATATAAAATTGAAGTAAATCTTGTTTGTGGATTCGAAAGTGAAAAGAAGCAAGAGAAAACAAAGACACCAGAAAAAACAGATGAAGCTAAAAAAGAAAATCAAGATAAACAATAGAAGGCACGCGTCGTGCTTTTTTCAATTCTAGAACCTAATAGGTTCTTTTTTATATAACAGTCAAAAAAATGTAAAAAGATTACTTATGGATAGAAATTTACAATTTTTGACAACTATTTACATCTGTTTTGCATAAAAAATCTAGTCAGTTGTCAAATTGTTTGCTATAGTCGAATTAAGATAAAAGAAGGATTGGAGTTGTTATTATGAACAAGAAATTAAAATATTTATTAGTTAGCATGGTTTTAATGTTTGCATTAAGTTTACCAAATCAAGTATTTGCAGCAGCAGAGCATAAACTTAGCTTAAGCGGAGTTGTATGTCCTGTAGAAAATTATACTGACAAAACAGGTAAGGATATCTATTATGCCTGTATGGATGATTACTTAGCAGGAAATCTCACTGAGACGATTGCAGATGGAGATACGGTAAAACCTGGAACTACTGTAATGGTAATCCTAAATTATAGTCCAGGGGATTCTCATAATGTAGTAGCATTAAATGCAACCCTTCGTTATGACTCTACAAAGTGGACACCACTTGTACAAGAAGGAGACGATTTTTTTGACGAAGATCAATTTCCAAAATCAGGAAGAAGAGGAACTTGGGCAACCTTGTTTAATGTTAGAGGCCCTGGTGATATCAGTTATTATATAGAGGATACCGCGAATACAATGACTCCGATTAGTCAAGATACAGAGTTAGGGTATGTATTCTTAAAATTAAATGATGATGTAAGTGCGGATGAAGATATTACCTTAACTTTGGGAGATGAACCAGGAGATACGGATTTTTCTGATGACAATGGAGATCAAGTAAGACCTTATTCATTATCAAATATGACATTAACTTCTCCAGAAGCAGAGACATCTAATGATGCCAGTTTAAAAACTTTAACTGTAACAAATGGATCAACAACTTATGCTTTAGATCCAACATTTACACCAGGAGATGCTACCAACACATCTTATAAAGCAGTTGTACCTAATAATATTACTTCTGTTGATTTAGCGGCTACAGCAAGTGATAGCGGAGCGACTATTTTACCTGCAGGACTTGGAACAAAGTCAGTGAGTGTTGGAGATAATAATTTTGATATCGTTGTAACAGCTGCGAATGGGGATACAGAAACTTATACAGTAAATGTATATCGTTTATCAAATGATGCAACTCTAACTAGTCTAACCTTAACAAATTCAATTTCAATTGGATCCTTACAAGCAGGAAAATATACTTATACTGCAACTGTACCTTATACAACAACAAGTACTACAGTTTCAGCAACAGCTACTCACACTAATGCAACTGTAAAAAGTGGTACAGGTGCATGGAATTTAACCGATACAGGAACTACTAAAAATACAAAAATAGTAAAAGTAGAAGCAGAAAACTGTAAAACAGAGTATAGAAGTGTACCAGGAAATAGTTGTACAGATCAAGACTATACAATTGAAATTACAAGAGAAGCAGCCTCTAGCAATAAATTCTTAAGTGATTTAACAGTCGATGGAACTACTGTTCCTGGATTTATAAAAACAACTAAAACATATACACTTCCTGATGTATCTAATTCAAAAACTACTATGACAATTGGAGCAACTGTTGAAGATACTGGAAAAGCAACAATTAAAAGTGGTACTGGAAGCGTTAACTTAAATGTTGGAGATAATACTTTCAATGTTGTAGTAAAAGCACAAGATGGAACAGAAGATACCTATACAATCAAAGTAAAAAGATTATCAAATGACGTAAAACTTGCAAGTCTTTCAATTACAAGTACTCCACAAGGAACAATGTCACCTAGTTTTTCAAATACCAATACTACAGGATATACTTATAGTTATGATGCAACAGTTATACAAGTGACTGTAACTGCCACGGTAGCAGATACTGATAAAGCACAAGTAGCAATTGTAGATACTACAAGTAATCCTACTGCAACGGGAACTCCACAATTAAATTCAGCAACTGCAAATTTCGGAAATACAGTAACATCCGCATCGGTAATTGTAACTGCTGAAGATGGTACAATTCAAGTTTATCCAATTACATTTGCTCGTAGTAAATCTAATAACAAATTCTTATCAAGTTTATCAATGGATGAAGCATCTTTAAACGAACCATTTGTAAAAACAACTTTCGGTTATACAGCAACAGTAGCTTCAAATGTTGATAGCGTTACAGTAAACGCAGTCGCAGAAGATGCACCAAGAGCAACAATTAAATCAATTACTGGAAATACAAACTTACAATTTGGAACGAATACAGTTACCATCACAGTAAAAGCAGAAAATGGAGATGAACAAGCTTATACAATTACGGTAACTCGTGAAAAATCAAATGTTGCAACATTAGATGATTTAACTATTGAGGGAACAACCGTTACTGGATTTAACAAAAATACATTCACCTATACAGTTTCAGGAAGTGTTCCTTACAATCAAACATCAGTTACAGTTGGAGCTGCCAAAACAGATACAAATTCAACAGTAACTGGAGATGGAACAGTAAACTTATCAACTGGACCTAATCAGATTGTTGTCAAAGTTACTGCTCAAAATGGGGTTGACTTTAACGAATATATAATCAACATTGAACGTGACAAAAACAGTGATAACACTGTGCATGGATTAACAATTGCAGGAAAAACACCTACATTAAATAGTGAGGGTAATTACGAAGTAACTCTTCCAAATGGACAAACGACATTAGATCCAAGTGATGTAGTTGTTACAGTAGGGGATGGAGCAACCGTTACCAAAGGAAATTCAATTTCTTTATCAACAACAGGAGTAAACACTTATCAATTTACTGTAGAAAGCGAATCAGGAGATTCAAAAACTTATACTGTATTAGTTACAAGAGAAGCATCTACTTCAACAACACTTTCTAAAGTAACTTTAAATATTGGAGCAGATAGCAGTAGAAGTTGTATTATGAGTGGTGACACTTGTAAAATTACAGTACCCGCTAATACAACTGACTTCACTTTAACGACTGAAATTCTAGCAACTTCTACAATTTCACCAGTAGATGGAACTACTCATACAATGGGAGCTACTGAAAGTACAAAAAATATTACTTTAACAGTAACAGCAGAAGATGGAACAACTACCAAAGATTATACATTAGTCGTAGAAAGAGAAAAATCTACTATAAATACGTTAGATAGCATTTCAATTACTTCAGATGGAACTGATGTAGGAACTTGGAATCAAACTTTTGCACCAGGAACTAATTCTTATACTGTAAATGTTCCAGGAAACATTGCATCTATTGATGTAGCTGCTACCTTAACAGATATTCGTGCTGAAATTATTAGTGGTACAGGAAATCATTCATTAAATGTAGGAGATAACACAGTTACAATTCGTGTTAAAAGTGAATCAGGTGCTTTCAATGACTATACAATTAAAGTAGTAAGAGCACAAAAAACAGATAATGATTTAACAGATTTAACAGTAGATGGAACAACCGTTCCTGGATTTAATAAAGATACGTTAGAATATACATTAACGAATGTTCATAATTCAAAAACAAGTATTCAAATTGGTGCTACAAAATCTGATACAGATGCAACTGTTACTGGTACAGGAAATAAAGCATTACAAACAGGGTTAAATACATTTGAAGTAACAGTAAAAGCACAAAATGGAGATACAAAGACTTATATCATTAAGATTACAAGAGAAAAAAATGACGAAGCAAGATTAAGCTCTTTAGTAATCAGTGGACAAACTTTAAATACAACTTTTGATAGAGATACATTTGATTATGAAATTACAGTAGATGAGACTAAAAAAACTTTATCACCAAATGAAATTACAGCAATCCCAGTAGATAGAAATGCAGCAGTAGTAAAAGATGCAGCTTTAACTTTATCTACAACGACTGATAATTTCTATGAAATCAATGTAACTGCAGAAGATGGACATACACAAAAAACTTATACGATTAAAGTAATTCGTCCAAAATCAACGGATGCAACATTATCTGGTGTAACTGTTACAGGTGGATCTTTATCACCAAACTTTGTACCAGCTAATGAAAATTATAAGATTACGCTTCCAATTGGAACAACAAGTTTCACTATCGCTGCAACACCTAATGTATCAACTACAGACGTATATGGAGAAGGTACTTATACTCTAGCAGATAGTCCAGTTCAAATTACAACTCGTGCAGAGGATGGGGTAACTACCAAAACATATACATTTACAATTGAAGAAGCAAAGAGTAATGATGCAACACTAGCAAGTCTAAGTGTAACAGACCATACATTATCACCAAACTTTGTACCAGCAGATGAAACTTATAATATTGGAAATGTAATTTATGGAACGACTCAATTAGAAATCAACGCAACACCAACAAATCTTACTTCTCAAGTAGAGTATATTGATACAACTGGTACTTCTCAAACAAGCAATATTATTTCAATTCCAAATACACTTGGTGCAAATTCAGTAAAAGTAAAAGTAACGGCAGCAGATGGAACGACAAATAAGACATATACAATTAACTATACAGTAGTAAAGTCAGATAATGCATTCCTAAGTAGTCTTACAGTAAACAATGGAACATTAGATCCAACATTTGAAAAAACAAAATTAGAATACACAGTAGACGTAGATCGTACAGTTACAAGTATGGATATTACTGCTACAACAGAAGATTCTACAGCTACATTACAAGTAAATGGAACAACAGTTACTTCACCATACATATTAAGTCTTTCACCACTTGCTAGTGGAGAAACCATAGTAACAATTTTAGTAACTGCACAAGATGGAACAGAAAAAACATATAAAGTAACAATCAATAGAGAAAATGACATTGCAGATAAGATTACATCAGTAACTTTTGGACATACAATTGAAAATGATTTCATTAAAACAGTAAAATTATATACAACTGGTAGTGAAATGAAAGATCAATTAGATAATCCCAATGAATATCTAGAAATATGGACAGCAGATGAAACTAGTCAAGTTGCGGATACTGATCCCGTTGCAACAGGAATGATTGTAAAATTAATGATTGATGGAGAGGAAAAAGATCGTAAATATATTGTAATCAAGGGAGACCCTTCTGGAGATGGAGATATTGATATGTTTGATTCAGTAAAAATAATTAACCATTATTTAGGATTTAAAGAACTGAGTGGAGCTTATCAAGAAGCTGCAGATGTAAATAGTGACGGAGATATTGATATGTTTGATTCAGTAAAAGTAATCAATCATTACTTAGGAAATTCTCTTTTATACTAAAAATAAATGCAAATACAAATGAATAATTAGATAATATGTCATTAGCGCTACTATTATTAAAATTTTATAATAGATAGCGCTATAAATATATTAAAATCTAATAAAAAGGTAAAATGATATAGAAAACACTTTTAATTACATTTAGAGTATGCTAATATATATAATAGGAGGGATTATAGAGGAAGAAATCATTATTGTATTAGTATTTCAGTTGATATTACATGTTAATAAAAAGTGAATAAAGGGTTAGTAGTGATATGAATTTATTACCTACTATAAATTTAAAAACCAGTAGGAGGAAGTATGAAAAAGAATAAGAGTTTAAATTTATTAATTATTTTTGCACTCATTTGGTCAACGTTTAGTTTTGCAATTCCAGTAAATGCAGCAGCAGCAGCGACTGTTGGATTTAGTGGAAAAACAGAAGTAGAGGTTGGCACAGAGGTAACATTTAATTTAAATGTTTCGAATGTAATTGATACAGTGGGTGGTGTCGTAAGTATTGGAGGATATGTAGTCTTTGATAAAGATTATTTAGAATATGTGTCTGCCTCATCAGATGGAGCACCATATCCAGTTTCAATCAATACCAAAAATAATTATAAAATTGGCGGTGTTGATAATGATATGACGAATGGAATTACAGGTAGTGGACCAACGAAAGTAATGAGTTTTAAGTTCAAAGCACTAAAAGAGGGTGAAACAGAACTTACAATGAATGATCTGAGAATATCAGATATGGATAACAAATTTCCAGCCAATTTGGTACCGCTTAAAATTAAAATTGTTCCAAAAAAGAGTACACCAACCCCAACAAATCCAAGTACACCGACGCCATCACCAACGAATCCAAGTACACCAACGCCACCTGCACAAAAGAGTAATGACGCAACATTAAAGAGTTTAGGAGTGAGTGGATATAATTTAAGTCCAAGTTTCTCACCAAATACAGATCATTACACAATTAAAGTACCAAGTAGTGCTACCAATGTAAGAATAGAGGGTAGTGCAAATCATGGAAAGGCAACCGTCGCAGGACTTGGGAATGTTAATTTAACTGGTGATAATACAACAACTACAGTTATAGTAACCGCAGAAGATGGAACGAAAAAAACATATACAATTAATATTGAAAAAGAAAAACAAAATGAACCAGCAAAAGATGGAGATGCAACATTAAAAAGCTTAAATGTTAGTGGCTATACATTAAAACCTACATTTAAGAGTAATGTAAATACGTATTCTATCACTGTTAAAAATAATATTACAGGTTTAGATGTAAATGCAGTTCCTAATAGTGGAAAATCAAGTGTTGAAGTTTCTGGTAATGGAAACTGGAAAGTAGGAGTGAATGTTGTTACAATCAAAGTAACTGCAGAAAATGGTAACGTAAATACATATACTGTCAATGTAACTAGGGAGGCAGCTAAAACAAATAATACATCTACACCTAAACCTAAATCATCAGACAATTACTTAAAAGATTTAATTATTAATTCATCACATGAAATTAGTCCAAAATTTAATAAAAATACCTCCAATTATTCTGTAACAGTACCTTATGAAGTAGATAAACTTGATTTAACTTATGTTACAAATAATTCAAATGCAAAAGTAAAAGTCAATGGAAACAGTAATTTCCTAGTTGGAGAAATGAATACTGTCGAAGTTGAAGTAACAGCAGAAGATGGAACAGTCCGTGTTTATACTTTGAATGTTACTCGTAGTACTCAAAATGGAAAAACAGACTTAAAAGAATTAACGGTAACCAATGGAACATTAAGTCCAAGCTTTGATTCAAATACATTAGAGTATGATTTAAAAGTAGATGGAAAAACAGATAAATTGGATATTAAAGCAGTTACTAAAGATCCAGATTCTAAATATGAAATTATTGGTAATGATAATCTAAAAGAGGGTAAAAATACTGTTTTAGTGAAAGTAACTGATAAGAATGGATTTACAAAATATTATACAATTAATGTAGAAAAAGAAGCTAAGAAAAACACAATTTTAGGTCTATCTCCTCTACAATTTGGAATTATTTCTGGTATTATCGGATTACTATTATTCTTACTATTATTCCTATTATGGAAGAGAAGAAAAGATGATGAGAAGGAAGGAATAAAAGAGGAACCAACTCAACCTGCACCAGTAACACCAATTATTGAAGTAAAACCTGAATTTAATTTCAGTTCTAAGAATACTTCAGATGATGATATTGTTCATGGAAATATGAATCAAGATAGTACAGTTACTACTGGTAGTGATGCAATTGAGGCTACAAGAACACTCCCTGCAATTGAGGCAACTTATGAGGATGTAGAAGATAGAGTTCCTTATGATCCATATGATGAAACAGTAACTAAAAAGGAATTAATTGATGCAATTAATGAAGCAACGAAGACAAAAGATCCCGCAAAATTGAAAATGTTATTAGAACAAGATGCATTAAATCAAAAGAAAAAAGAACTTAGAAAAAAAGAAGAAGAATTAAGAAGAAAAAGAGATACTGACAATTGGAGGTAAACATTATGAAGAAAAATTATAGGAAAGTATTTAGTATTATTATCCTATCTTTTTTCTTCTTTTTTTGTCCTTTACTAGTAAAGGCTGATGGCAAGGCATCTACTGGAATAAGAATAGAAGGAAAACCATACCTAAATGAAAGATTTGATATAATTTTATATGTGAGAGATATTTCTGGTACAACCAATGATGATGGTTTAGCAGCTTTTGCAGGAGACTTTTATTATGATAAAGATAAATTAGAATTTATAGAATATAAATCTTTAGCACCATTTTCGATACGGTTTGTAGAACCTAAAATGGCAGGTACTGCCACAAATTATAATTATATTAACGGCAATCATGATATTATTAAATTTACTTTTCGAGCTAAAGCATTGGGGGATGCCATATTAGATTACCCTGATAATCGACAACCTGATTCTTTGGCAAATCCTGTCCATATTACAGGATGTAGAGAAGTACTAACCATTACCGAACGACCAGCACCATTAACTATTGATCAAACAAGTATTTTTGTTCTAACAGGAAAATCTAAAAAGTTAACGGCTAGTTATAACTTGGAAGATACAGTAACAGGGTCTTGGACTTCGCTAAATCCAAATATTGCAACAGTAGATAATAATGGAAATGTGACTGGAGTTTCTCCTGGAAAAACAAAAATAGTTTATCAAACGAATAATGGATATCGAGTAGAATGTGAAGTGACTATCTCCAATTATCTAAAAGGGGACGTAGACCGTAATGGGAAAATCACTTTAGCAGATGCAATGGAAGTAATTTACTTTTATATCCAAAGAAAAGCACCCACAGAATATTCCTATGCAACAGGAGATATGAATGAAGATGGGAAATTAAATTTAAGTGATGCGATTCAGATTATTAATATTTATTTAGAAAAATAAAACAATAAAAAATAGTGCATTTTAAAATTGAACTGAACCCCAAAAATTGGACAGTTTATAAATAGTTATTAAATAGAGGAT
>CAJTXV010000005.1 GCA_910584255.1 uncultured Bacilli bacterium | reverse complement strand
ATCCTCTATTTAATAACTATTTATAAACTGTCCAATTTTTGGGGTTCAGTTCAATCATAGCTATCAAAATTGTAAAAATATGAAAAATAATAGTCATACTTATAGCCATTAAAAACACACTTTTTCCAAAATAATCAAAACAAAATAAAAGCAGGATAAACCTGTTTACAAACAACTAGCCAGTGGCTAGTTTTCCCTTATTTCATAAGGTATTAAAGAAAACACAAGTGTTTACATTTTTGATATTTGTTATACAATCGTTAACTTTGTATTTTTCTGAAACTCTTATAAATAAAGACTTCCCAAAAGTTGTTTAACAATCGTACACACTTTTTCAATGTGATTTTTCTAAATTTACGACCATAATTTTTAGAATTTTTTACAATTTTATGGCCATAAGTATAGCCATAATTTTGAAAAAAATAACCGATGAAGATGTAGGAATTTGAATATGAAAAAAGTACTACTCCCAATAAAAGTAGCACCTTTAGATACAATTTTTTCATATTCTACTATATTGTATCACACAGATTTCTAAAGTCAATAAGGATTAAAGGTCTGATATTTTGTTGGAAGAAATGTTGGTTTAGAACTTTGTGAGCTATTGTAAACATTAGCATTGTAATAATAAATACTTATGTATAATTTGGAATATTAATAGGAATATTTAATTTTTTTGATTTAAAAATGAATGTAATTATTTAAAAATATGTTATAATATATAACACAAGGGAGGTTTCGGAATGACTGAAATATATTCAAATGCCGATGATTGTCTTGAACTAGCAAGACATTTAAAGAAAAAAATGGGGAACAAAATAGACTTTTATGGAAGCATATACCAGGAAGTAATAAGTGGAAAATATTTTTCTCATTATAGAGATCCACATAGTGAATTAGATTATCTATTTGAAGAAGGATTACCGTTTTACTATAAGTTTTGTAAGGAAGGATTTCTAAGAATTGGAATTGGTTCATTCTATCCACACAATAATTCTATGGGGGAGAAATTAGCAGCTTTAAGTAGTTTTTATGAGGTATTGAGTGAACAATATGGAGATCCAACTGTATTTTATACAACAAAAGATGATGATGAGGGAACTTTGTCATTACAATGGTCATTTGCTAACAAGGAAGAGGATATTCAAAGTTTAAGAAACGGAAGTTATTTTGATGATGCCGAAATAGATGAACTAATTGTATTTGGCGAACCAAGAACACAAATGAATGGTTACCAATTAAGTGATGCCACAAGAAATTTGCTTGCAAAACAAATTGGTGTTCCTTTTGAATTGATTAACTTGGTTGATGAAAATATAGAAGATTTTGTTAAATATAAAACTGGAAAAGAAATTGGTATTCCAGAAGGTGCAAAAATTGATGGCGTTCCTGTAAGATCATACCAAAAGAAAATATCTTCAAGAACAATGTTTGAAAAAAAATAAAGAAATTAGTTAACTAGATTCTAATTTCTTTTTCTATTCAACAATTATTCTAAATTTGAAATATACTATTTTAAAGCCCTAATGATAAAGTTATATCTAATTTATCAATATGGACTTTTTCTTGTTTTATATTTGTACCAATAGTGATATTGGTATTTATTTTGTAATCAAAATTGATTATATCTAGTGTTTTAAAATAATACGGTATATGTGTTCCGTAAGAGTTAGCACAGAAGATCAAGCCAGAGAGGGTTTTAGTTTGCCAGAACAAGAAAAGCGTTTAAGGGCTATGTGTGAGTTCAAAGGTTATGAAATATATAAAGTGTATGAGGATGCTGGTATTAGTGCTAAAACAGGCAATAAACGCCCTGCATTTGACGAATTATTACAAGATATTAAAAATAAGAAATGTAATACCATTGTTGTATTAAAATTAGATAGATTAACCCGTTCTGTTGCCGATTGGGAGAAAATATTAACATTTCTAGAAGAAAACGATGCTTTTCTTGATTGTGCGAATGATGATATAAATACCACTAATGCAAATGGTAAGATGATTTCAAGAATACTTACTTCAGTTAGTCAACAAGAAATTGAAAGAACAAGTGAAAGAACGAAGATTGGCTTAGCAGGGGCAATAAAGGTTGGACACATTCCTCATCAAAGTCCATTAGGTTATAAAAGAAAAGATAAAACTCTAGTGCCAGATGTAACAACCAAAGATGTAGTCGTTCGTATATTTGAAATGTATCATAGTGGCTTATCATATAAGAAAATAAGTAATATTTTAAATGATGAGAAAGTATTAAATAAAACTAACTGGAGAGATTCCACTATTGTAGGTATATTACAAAATGAGATTTATAAAGGTGATTATGTTCATGGTAAAAGACCAAAGCATCCAACTTATTATGAGAATGTTGTTGAACCACTTGTAAGTAAACAGAAATGGGATGATTGTCAGTATCAAAAACTTAGAAATGCTAGACATTATGAAAGAACTGCTACATATCTATTTACTAATAAATTAAAATGTTCTAAATGTGGTAGATTTCTAGGTGGATGTGCAACTACTAAACCTAATGGAAAGAAATATTACTATTATAAATGTAAACATTGTAAAATTACTTATAAAGAAAAAGAAATAGAACAAGAATTAATGGCTTGTCTATTAGAACTTGTTAAAACAGATATGATGATAAATGACTATTATACACCATTTATTAAATCTAAGTTTGATAATAAAGATATCAATTATGAGAAAGAATTAAAAGAACTGGATAAACAGTTAGATAGAACAAAATCAGTTTATATTAAAGGTATTATGAAAATTGAAGAATTTGAGCAGTAAATCAAACAAATAGAATTTAAAAAACAAAAATTAAATAAAGAGTGGCAGGATCAAAAACAATATGAAAATTTAAACTTCACTATTGATGATTTATTAATACTAGAAGATAAATATAATCTTGATATTTTTATCAATCCAAAAGAATTTATGAGTAGAATAACTAATTATCAAAATAAATCAAGAGAAGATAGACAAAAAATGATTGCTACTTATATAGATAATTTAGAGATTAATAAAAGCGATAATAAATTAAAAATAGAACATTATCATTTTAGAAAAAGTTTTTTAACTGATTTATTAACCTATAATGAAGAATATAAATTACCTTTAAATTATCCATTATTTGAGGATGAATATGGTTTACCTATACCACAAAATCATGAAGTTAAAACAAAAAACGAATCAAGAAATTATTTTAATAAATTAAATAGTATTTTAGGTAATGAATATAAAATAAATTATTATGAAATTGATACTGATGATGATTTAACCAATTTAAAAATATCTAGTGAAATAGAAGTTGAAAAGATAATCAGACTAATAACATTAAAGAATGAAAAATTTGATAATGGTAATTTAAAACTAGGAGTGATAACAGTAGATTTAAGTGATATTAATGATAGTAATAATCAAATATTTAAAGAGTTATTAGATAAAATAAGAAATACTTTTAAAGAAGATGAATTTGTCTAATCATCCTATAAAAATCAGCAAAAATATAAAAATAGGATGAAAATATAAGATATAAAACTCTTTAATTATAAGGATTAAATAATTATCTATCCTTAATATCAACCTACAAAGTAGGATGAATTTTGCAAGTGCAAAATAAGAAATGCACATATATAAACCCTTATGAAATAAAGAAAAAGTTTATATAGATGCGTATCTTTCTTATCCTGTTCTTTTAGATATCATCAAATTTTATAGTATTTTCATCCTATTTAATTATTTAGAAATTCAATTCAAGTTATAGTATTAATTAATAAATTGTGATAAAATATTAATTACTTAAGGGAGGTTTGATTTGTGAGCAATTTTAATAGAATTATGGCTAGAGAGATGGCTGGAATGGGTGGAATGACTAAAATTGTTTATGGGAATGTATTTGGTAATGTTTCACCTGATATTGAATGGATTAAATGGTTATCTTATGAACCAGAATTTGAAAAGAAAAGAATTGAATATTTTGATTCAAAAAAAGTATCAGAGTTATCTTATGAAGAACTTGAAGAAGCAAGTAGTTATAGTAGAAATAAGATTTTTGCCAGATTATTTAAAATCTATGGCACAAGTGAATGTTCCGAAGAAGATTATATGAAAGTATATGATTATATGTGTAATGAATCTATTGAAGAATTAATGTTAAGAAAACTAACACCTGAAGAATTACGATATGCAAGGCAAGAAATAACTAGATTAAGTCAAGTTCCAAAAGAACAATTAAGTGCTAAAGTAAATGAGGAACAAAAGCCAGAAAAATACGAACAATTATCAATGGTTGATTCTTATATATTACACATAATATCTGATGTTGATTATGATAGAAGTATATCTGATTTAAACAGAAAAATTGAGGCACAATTAAAGCAAAACGATGTTATGAGACAAAGAAGTTTACATTATGCATCAAATCCATATGCAAAAAAATAGATTTCTTAAAAATTTGATTTTTGACAATAACTTAAAAATATGATATTATGAATATGTCAAGGAAACTTGCATAAAATAAAAAAGGGAAATACTTAACTTTGCCTAGTTGAGTACTTACCCAATTAAATGTGTAAAGTACTTAATCTACGTAAGTAAATTGAGTACTATTTTTTTATACATAGAATCATTAAAGAGACTATTAATAAAATGATAATTAATATTAGAAATGAGATTAATAAATCCTTTTTCCTCATAATATCAAGCCTCCTTCCTATAAGAAGTTGGCAAGTACTCAACAGTTTAGTATTTCCTAATAGAAATTATACAATGGCTTTAAAACTAAAACAAGCGAACAAGTAAAATTTTTAGAACAAAATCTGATAATCCATGCTATACTTATATTAGTTAGTAATTATTACTACCTATTAATTGTTTGTGAAAAAAGTTATTCGACTTCTTCTTCATAGGCACCATTGAGGTTAAAAGTCGCACCTTTAAGCGATTAGTTATAAATAAAGTTCATAGTATTTGATATTATGGGCTTTTTTCATTGCTTAAAGGAGGATTAAATATATGAAAACGACCATAGAAGAATTGATTTTCCCAGAAAGTATTAAAATTAAACTAAAAATGAAAGCTAGTCATGGTAATTTGAAAGTAGAGTATATAAATGGTCATATTATTAAGTTTAACAAAACAAATTTAAGTATTATGGAACCACATAAGATAATTATTAGTAATAATAAAGTTACTTTAGTTGCATTACTTTATGAAGATGAAGAAAAGATTTATTTGCCTAGAGAAGATGCCACTATAAGTTTTATTAAGTATATTTCTATCATAAATGCTATGAACAAAAATTAATAATATTTACAGAGTGAATTACAGACCAAATTACAGTATGATTTACCGTGTCATTTACCGAGTAATTTACAGTACAAAGTCACTAGTAAAGTCATATAATATGTGTTAAGGTAAGTATGATAGATGATATATCTATTAAAAATTTATTCTTTTGTTTTTACTGACTATGCTTATTTAATGGTTTATTTAGTAGTTTATTTTTTCTTTTAGACCTTATGAAATAAGGAAAAGCGGCAAAAAATATTCAATTGAAAATACAACTAAAAACGCAACTAAATTTACTAGGTGTAATCCTGATTATTTAAGAACAAATGAAGCTAAAGAAATATATAATGATAGTACTGTATTTTTAGAAAATTATGAAAAAGCAAAAAAATAGTAATTAAATAATTATAAAATATATTGCTTGATATGAAATAAAACGATATAATTAATTCATCAAATATTTATGAACTTGACTATATAAGAAGTGCAAAACGCACCAATTGACATAAAAACCTTATTTTATAAGTTTTTTTCTTTGATTTTTATAATTACTTCATATTTACATCGTTATTTTGTTTTTAGAGTGCTAGGATTTACGATTTATTCATTTTCTGATACAATTTAATAGAAAGAGGGAAATGGAAATGAAATTAAAAAAAATACGATTAGGATCTATTATATTTTTATGTACATTATGTTTTTTTTACAGGATGCAATGATGAAAAGCTAGATGAAAAGAAAGAAGAAGATGTAAAAGCAAATTGTACTATAATAGAATGCATGAAAAAAATTGAAGTAACAAATACGATGAAAGAAATTAATGATATTATAGGTTTTGAATCTACTACAGATGCATCAATTGGAAGTGATCCAATTTGGAAGTTTGATTCTAAAAATTGGATTAGTTTCAAAACTTATAGTAATGATAATATTACAATTCAGGCAACAATTGATAAAGAAAGCATAAAAAATGATAAAATAAAGCTGCCATTATCAAGTGAACTACAAAAAAATTTAAATAATGGCTCATTCACTTATGAAGAATTAGTTGCAAAAATTGGTGGAGAGGGAACTTTAACAAGTATATCAAAAGGGTCTCGTAGTTATACATGGGTAGATAAAACAGGACAAAAGTTAGGAGCAACCTTCAATAATGAAAGTGGTAAATGTACTGTAGCTAGTTATAGATAACAGAAATCATAAATAAATATACAATTTTATAAAAGAAATGTTAATAAAGAAGGCTATGGAGATTTATCAAATGGAGAAAAGTAGCATTCAAAATATTGACATGACTTATTTAAGAGGTATTCAAGAGAAATTATATACTAAAATTCATGTCCTATATCATAACATAGAACATATTGAAAGAGCACTATGTTATTGTATTTGGATATTAAATCTAAAAGTGAGTAAGGAAGAATTAAAGAATGATTTTAGTGATAAAGATTTGAATAAAATTGCACTTCTAATTGAAACTCATGCGAAATCAGATGACATTGTAGATTTTAAAAACCTGAAGTTTAAAAGTAGCGAGAAAAAGAACATCCGAATATTATCAAATATTTAAAGGATGCAGATGCATTAATAGAAATAGAATTGAATTATTTGAATTTGCTAGGTGTAATCCTAAATACTTAAGAACGGATGAAGCAAAAGAAATATATAGAGTAAATGATGTATTTTTAGAAGAATATATCAAAGTAACAAAGATATGATAAATTGTTTGAATGAATATTATCACTAAAATAAAAGAAAAAAATATCTTTTGGGGGTAGAGATATGATAATTTATAGAGTGGTTGAAGATATCTACTCATATACTAGAAATGGAACTAGTAGAAATGAATTGCAAGATTATAAAAATGGAATTATTAGTTTTCCAAAAAAAAGTTATAATGATGGATTAAACACTCATAATTATAAACCCAATATTGATTATTTACACTTTTTCCATTTCTATGAAGGAGCCTTGGAATATATATCTGGTATTCCTTCTATGGGTTGGGATGATCAATGTTTTATTGCATCTTACAATATACCTGAAGAATTATTGAGTCAATATGGGGGATTTGGATTATACCCAGAAAGTAGACATCCCAATATTCCTGTTTTAGAATATGCAATCCCTTTTTCAGAACTAAGGAATCATTTTATACAAGGTACCATCATCCAATATAGTTGTGGTAGTAAATATTCAGATATATATCAGGAATATATGAAAGGTGGATATGATTCTTATTTAGAAAACATGGATGAATCAGAGAAACAATTTATAAAAGCATTTATAAATGCTAATCGAAAGTAGATCTATTGTCGAAAGATTAAAAAAAATCATTTTAATAGGAAATATGTTTCAATTTGTTAATTGGGGGTGCGAAACGATGGGAACTATAGAGATAATTGCAAAATATGATTTAACGAATCAAAGATGGAATTACAGTCCAAATAAAACAGAATATGGTAGAAGTTTTGCTTTTGCAACTTATGAAAAAATTGTCAATAACAAAAACGAAAAAGTCGACTATATAATCATCAATCATGGATCTAGAGTAGAAGATCATTCCAAGGATTTTAGGAATATTAAAGAGAAGGAAGTTAGAATTGATCATGTAATCAACCATTATAGAAGAAAGAATGGCAATTATGTGATTAAATTATTTTTGATGGATGCAGAGGCACCCATTGTAGAAGATGCTAGATTGTATGCATCTTATATAGATAATTTAGCATCATCTCCAAGAACCAATTCCATAAATATCATTGGCTTGTCCAAATGTAGTGTAATGAATTTTTATATTCCTAGTTTTTTTCTTAATCCCAGTTCTTTTAGAAAAACTAATATCTATAATATAGCAGCCCCTTATACAGGAACCAAACTGGCATCGCCATTAATTTTTTATCCTGAAGTAAGAAAAGTCATTCGTAGTAAGATTGGAGATAATGCACTCGCCGAGGCAATATACAAACAATTAATTACTTACTATGAAGGAATTAGTAGTAATTCTCATATGGATTATGATATTGCAATTCCAAATGGTATACCTGAAAACAAATATGATGTTTACGATTCCTCATTGATTGAAAATGTATTTTGTACTAGAAATGTGAATGCAGTCAGTCATCTTCAAACATTTAAAAACTTTCTAACAGGTATATGATACGCTAAAGGAGTCCATTCGTACTATGAATATGATAGGAATCGGATTATGTATATTGAACGAGCTATTTTTTGAAAAGAAATCGGATGGTATGGTATATACGGATTCTCAAAGAGAAGTTGAAAAATTTTTAAATATAACGAGTCAAACATTAAAATCTACTCATCATGACGTAAACTCCAATGTTAGAGCTTTCAATGAAGTGTTATTAACAGTCGATGATACAATAGAGCAAAATAAACAATTAATTAAAATTTAGAGGATGAAAAGGAGTTAGTTATGGAAAAGTACTTTAGAGATACTATTTTGGGAATAGAGCAAGGAACATAAGAAATTACAGATGACATATTTGATATAATTTTGGATGAAAGAAAAAAGGGAATAGATCCCAAGAAGTTCTTTTTGAGGCTTGTTCCACAAAGTGGATTAGAAGCATATGATTTTAGTAATCCAGATTCCCTTAAAAAATTTAGAAATAATCGTTTAGCCAATCGAGTACCTCTAATGAAAATGGGTGGATGTAATTTGCACCCAGATTACTTAGAAAAAGATAAGAGATTTGGATATTTAAGGTATGCTGGAATTAAAATGAGTGATCCTTATGGGAAGATACCAGGCTCTTTTGATTTTCGAAATCAGGTGCTTACTTATAGTCCACTATTTCCTCATTTTTACGATGAAAGAGACCTATGTAAATTTGCAAATGATTGTTATTTTACAACGATGACATTTGAGGATATTATGAAAGTTTAAATAGAAAAAGCAAAAGAATGTTTTGCCCATGTAGGAAACACTTATAAAATTGGAAGAAAGAGTCCCTATATTTTAGAAAAAGTTACGAAAGAACAGATGATGGAATTTGTATATGATGGTGAAAAAGGTAGTAAAATTTTAGAAAAAGCCTTATAATGAAAATAGGATTAATAAAAATGGAAAGTGTAGGGGAAAATTATGATGCAAAAAAAGAAATCTTCAACAGCAAGTATTCGCTTTATTAATTTACTAGAATGTGGAAAAATGAAAAATTACCATATCCGATTATATTCTATTAGTGAAAGAGAGGGATTGATTCCAAACTATTCAAATAGACAAGAAGAGCGTGATTTAAGGAATTATAAAAGTTTTATAAATTCATCTGCTTATGATGATATTCGAGATGTAGAATCTGAAATAGGAATTGAAAAGAAAAATGTTTTATCCTATATAAGAAAAATTGGTGCACTTCATGAGGATATTTAAAAACAAAATAGCAAATAATGATTTTAAATGCATATATTTTTATAAGAAAATAAAAGTTGAAAGAGACCTTCTTCTTTAGAATTAGAAGTAGGGACTTCTCAACTTTATTTTTTTGTGTTATAATCGAAATGATTGATATAGAATAGGGAAGGAAGTACAAAATGAAAGATTTTAAGAATAAAATGGGAAAATATACAATTACTTTATTATTAGTATTATCACTAATTGGACTACCAATAATAACTTTTGCAGAAGAAGATCCGACACCTACGCCAACACCATCAGAGTCACCAACTCCATCTGCTTCTCCTTCGCCAACACCGACTACAAGTCCAAGCCCAAGCCCAACTCCAACACCATCAGAGTTACCTACACCAAGCCCAAGTCCAACACCAACAGAAAAACCAGTAGAAAAAAAGATAGTATTAGATAAGCAGAAAGTAGATGCTGTTCCTGGAGCTACAATCAATGTAAAAGCAACTGTTACGGGAGTAGATAATCCTAAAATCAAATGGACCTCTTCGAATGAGGCTGTAGCAACCGTTAAAAATGGAGTAGTAAAGACATTGAAGCCTGGAAAAGTAATTATTACTGTATCATTGGAAGATGATCCAAATGTGAAGGCACAATTTTCTATTAATATCACAGCAAAAGAGAATGAATCTAACACCTCCAAAGAGGATAAAGACAAGGACAATGAAAAAGAAAGTTTAGATTTAAAGTCTTTAAAAGTAAAAGGGTATACCTTAAATGAACCGTTTTCTAGTAGTCGTACAGGTTATACAGTAGATATTCCATATGAAGCAGAAGACGTTACGATTGAAGTTGAGAAACAATCAAATAATGTAAAAACTGAAATAAAAGGTGCAACGAATTTAAAAGTAGGAAGAAATCAAGTAACTATCACTGTTAAAGATAATGCTGGAAATAGTAAAGTTTATACAATTACTGTTATACGTGCCAAAGCAGAAGAAAAACAAGCATCCAAAAGACCAACAAGCCACGCAGTGTCTAAGGCTAGTAGTAGTTTAAAACCTATGAGTACTAGGAAAAATCATACTTTAGAATATGTATTTGTAACTATTGGTTGTCTCATTTTATTTGCAATTGGATGCTTAGGGATTTACTTTTATATCAAGACATCTGGAAAAGATAAAAGTAAGAAAAAAGAAAAGAAATTGAAAACTACTGAGGAAAAACTAGTCAAGGAAGAAGAAAAAGATAAAGTTAAAGTAAATGAGAAAGTAAAAGTAGAATCCCCAATCGTTGAAGTTACACCAGATCAAGAGGATGAACTAGGAAAAACAATCGAATTTACAGAATATCCTAAAAAAGTAGAAGAAAAAAAGGATACTCCAACGGATTTAAAAAAGGAATCCGCAGTTTTAAAAGAAGTGGAAGATTTATTTGATGATGAATAAATCTTTTTCTTTATTTTAAAACCATGATATAATAGTGACAGAAGAGGTGACTTTATGTTGTTTAAGGGAAAAGAAATGTCAATGGATGAAAAAATTATCAATTCTATCCGAAGTCTTGGAATCGATATGATTCATGAAGCAGAAAGTGGGCATCCAGGAATTGTACTGGGGGCTGCACCCATTCTTTATTCGCTTTATGGAAAACATTTAAAAATAAATCCAAAAGATCCAGATTGGTTTGATCGAGATCGTTTTGTGTTGTCTGCTGGACACGGATCTGCACTTCTTTATGCTACTTTATTTCTTGCAGGATACAATGTGAGACTTGCGGATTTAAAATCCTTTAGGCAGTTGAATTCAAAAACGCCTGGTCATCCAGAATATCCAATCACTCCTGGTGTTGATATGTCAACAGGACCTCTAGGACAGGGACTTGCTTCTGCCGTTGGTATGGCAATTGGAGAAGAGTATTTAAGGGCATTCTTTATAAAAAACGGAAAACCCATAGTAAATCATTATACTTACGTTCTTTGTGGAGACGGTGATTTAATGGAAGGCATTTCCTATGAATCTATTTCAATTGCAGGAACTTTAAGATTAAACAAATTAATTGTAATTTACGATTCAAATCAAATTAGTTTAGATGGGGAAGTCGATCAAGCGATGACAGAAAATATCCCTAATCGTTTTATTTCTATGAATTGGAATGTATTAATTGTACCCGATATAGAAGACTTGACCAGTTTTGATTCAGCCGTAGAAAAAGCAAAAACTTCAATTGATAAACCTACTTTAATTATTGTAAATACGACGATTGGAAAATATTCAAAGCTAGAAGGAACTAATAAAGTCCATGGAACCCCTTTAGAAGAGGATGATATTTTATCAATTAAAGAAAAACTTGGAGTACGTGGAATCCCATTTATTGCTTCAAACGACGCAGCAGCAACGTTTCAAGAAATGATTCATAGTAGAGTAGATATCCTCTATGATTCTTATCAAAAACAAAAAGATTTAATTGAAGAACCATTAAAAGGAATACTACTACAATTAGAAGAAAAGGATACAACACTTAAAAATCTAAAAGTAAATTATGAAAAGCCAGAAGAAAACGAAGAAGAAATTCGAATTACAGGAGAAAAAGTATTAAACTGTTTAGCCAGTAGAAATGATTTTTTAATTGGTGGTAGCGCTGATGTCGCATCTTCTACTAAAACTTACTTAAATGACTATCCTGATTTTTCGAGTCAAAATCGTTTAGGAAGAAATATCCGCTTTGGGGTACGAGAACATGCAATGGGAGCGATTTTAAATGGACTTTCTCTTGTAGGGTTAAGACCGTTTGGCTCTACTTTCTTAGCATTCTCTGATTACTTAAAGCCTGCAATCCGTATGTCAGCCCTTATGAATTTACCAGTCACCTATATTTTTACGCATGACACATTTAAATTAGGGGAAGATGGACCAACCCATCAACCAGTAGAACAATTAATTGCTTTAAGAGCAACCCCTAATTTAGAAGTGTTTCGCCCTGCTGATGCGAATGAAGTGATTGGAACTTATAAATATGTGATGTCTAAAAAAACAGGCCCTACAGCTATTATCTTAGGTAGAAATCGCTCTGTGATTCAAGAAACTACCAGTATTAAAGATGTTCAAAAGGGTGCATATATTGTTAAGAAGGAAAGAAAAAATTTAGGTGCCATCATTATTTCATCTGGGGAAGAGTTGCAAGTGGCAATCAAAATAGCTGAAACACTAGGAGAAAAGGGATATGATATTCGTGTTGTCAGCATGCCCTCTATAGAAAGATATCAGAAACAAACGGGAAAATATAGGGAATCTCTGTTGCCTCTTGGAGTTAAAACTTTCGTAATTGAAGCTTCTTCTTCCTATTCTTGGTATGAATTCGTATATAATAAAAAATATCTAATTACAATAGATCAATTTGGAAAAAGTGCGAAACGAGAAGACTTAGAAAAAGAGTTTGCCTTTGACTTAGAATCAATAACTACGCATATAGAAGAATTATTAAAGTAGCAAGAAACGACATTCTTTTCTTACTACTTTTTTTATACTCAAATGGGTGAAAAGAGTATGAGAAAGTTTTATATATTTAAAATACGGAGTGATTATCAAAATCTTTATAGTGAAAATCCCGAAAACTTATATCATATACTAAAATATCTTTATTATTTAAAACCAGAAGAAAATAGATATGGAATTGAATTATTTCATCAATTAGTAGAAATAATCGATAAAACGCTACTAAATCGAGAAATTTTTATTAAATATCACAATCAAAAAATTTATTCTAAATTTGGCAATACACATATTATCAATGATTTATATCATGATGAGATTAGTACTTTAAACATAAAACACAGCTATATTTTATTAGAATCTAGACATAACGCTTCTACCTTTTTTCAAGTATTACTAGAGAAATCAAATTCCTTTTTCCTTTGTGATTTTAAGAATCAAGATTATTTTTGGTTATCTGAAGTAAAAATACTTGTCTAAAATATCTTTTTTTAGTAAACTATTAATAGGAGATGATTATATGTTATTAGATATCATACAAGTATTAGGTGGACTCATTGTTGGACTCATTATAGGATTCTTACTTGCTAGAAAGTTTATGATGAAATATTTAAAGAAAAATCCACCAATTAATGAAGAAATGATTAAAGCATTAATGATGCAAATGGGAAGAAAACCAAATCAAAAACAAGTAAATCAAATGATGAAGTCAATGCAGAAATATATGTAATATGATACTTTAGAATTTGTTTGGTGATAAAAAAGAGATTGAAACTAGAAAAAGGTGAAAAACATCTTTTTTCTTTTTTCTTTTTCTGATATAATGATATTAGAATAAAGAGGTGTTCGTATGAATGTGACGAGAGAAATTAAAAGAGAAATATTTCGAGAGTATGATATTCGTGGAGTTTATCCAACGGAAATTAATCAAGATGTAAGTTATACGATTGGAAGAGCCTACGGTTCCTATATTAAAAAACGAAATCAAAAAAAATGTATTGTAGGTAGGGACAATCGTTATTCTTCTGAAGAAATTGAAAATGCTTTAATCCAAGGAATTATATCGACAGGGATTAGTGTTTTAGACTTAGGACTCGTAACGACACCTATGTATTATTATGCATGTATTAAATCAGGTGTACCTGCTGGAATGATGGTCACTGCAAGTCATAATCCTAAAGATGACAATGGATTTAAATTTTCATTTGATGAAACAGGAAATGCCAAAGGAGAAGAAATTCAAGATTTCTATGAATTTGTCATGTTAGGAAAGTTTGATGATGGAGAAGGTGTGATTGGCTTTTATGATGTAAAAGAAGAATACTGTAGATATTTACTTTCTTCCGTTCAAATTCATAATGATAGAAAATTAAAAGTAATTATTGATTGTGGAAATGGAACGACTACTTTTTTTGCGCCAACGATTTATAATGCAATTAAAGAAAAATTGATTATACTTTATGGAAAGAGTGATCCAACTTTTCCAAATCATCACCCAGATCCATGTGTAGAAGAAAATCTAACAGTTTTAAAAGATGCAGTGACAGAACTTCGTGCTGATGTTGGAATTGCATTTGATGGGGATGGAGATCGTGTTGGAATTATTAATGAGAAAGGAGAACATGTTCCTGCAGATCAATTAATGATTTTACTTGCGCATGATATCCTACCAAATTCGTCCAATAAGCGTGTTTTATATGATGTAAAATGTACAAAGGCACTTCCAGAAGTAATCGAATCTTTAGGTGGAGAAGCAATCATCAGTCGAACTGGAAATTCTTATACAAAAGCAGGAACGAAAGACAATGATTGTATTTTCGGAGGAGAGTATTCAGGACATATATTTTTAAGAGATAAATTCTTAGGTTTTGATTCTGGGTTATATGTCGGATTACGAGTCATTGAAATATTAAGTAAAACGGATAAATCACTGAGTCAATTGCTAGAAGGAATTCCAAAATATTATTCCACTGAGGAAATTAAAATTGCATCTCCTGATAATAAGAAAAAACAAGTCATTGAAGAAATTAAGAAATATTGTGAAGAAGCAGGATATCCAATGATAGATATTGATGGAATTCGAATCGAATTAGAAGATGGTTGGGCACTAATTCGTTGTAGTAATACAGGACCTCATATTACTGCTAGATTTGAAGGGCAGACGGAAGAAGTAAGGGATCGACTAAAAGAGTACTTCCTAGCCTTAATTGATAACTTTAATGTTGAATCATAACTAGTCTTTAATAAATAAGACTAGTTTTTCTTATTTCTTTTATAAATTTTTAACTAAAATAGGTAAATATTAAGTAAACTACAGTGTCAAAAAACGTCATATTTCTTTTTTTTAGCCATTCTTTTTGGTATAATTACTAAAGGAGAGTGAAGCATATGGCAGCAAAATATGATGCGAGTTCAATTAAAATATTAGAGGGTTTAGAAGCCGTTCGTAAGCGTCCTGGTATGTATATAGGTTCCACTGATAAAAGAGGACTTCATCATTTAGTATGGGAAATTGTTGATAATGCAATTGATGAGGCCATTAATGGATATGGTGATTTCATTAAGATTATGCTTCATACAAATGGAAGTATTAGTATTGAAGACCGTGGTAGAGGAGTACCAACAGGGATGCACGAGTCAGGCAGACCAGCTCCAGAAGTCATTTATACAGTTCTTCACGCAGGTGGAAAATTTGAAGAAGCAGGATACAAAGTATCTGGAGGCCTTCATGGTGTTGGTGGTAGTGTTGTAAATGCACTTTCTAAATGGATGGAAGTCACGATTCGTCAAAATAAAAAAGAGTATTATATCCGGTTTGAAAAGGGAGGAAAAGTAGCCGTTCCTCTAAAAGAAGTTGGAACAAGTGGTAGAACAGGAACGACAGTACGTTTTTTGCCAGATGATGAGATTTTCTCTACTACTAATTTTTCATTTACAACGATTTGTGAAAGAATGCAAGAATCTGCCTTTTTAATTAAAGGCCTTACTATTGAAGTAGAAAATGAAAACGATGGAAGATGTGAGAAATATTGTTATCAAAATGGAATTATAGAATTCGTAAAATACTTAAATGAAGGAAAATCAAAACTTCATGATGTCATTTCCTTTGATGGTATCAAGGATAAAATGGAAATAGAAATTGCAATGCAATATACAGATACATATAATGAAAATATTGTATCATTTGTTAATAATGTAAAAACAACGGATGGTGGAAGTCACGAAGTTGGCTTTAAAACCGCATTAACAAGGGCATTTAATGATTATGCAAAAAACAACGGATATATTAAGGGGAAAGAAAAAGCTTTTGAAGGAAGCGATGTTAGAGAAGGATTAACTGCAATTATCAGTTTAAAAATTCCTGAGGCACTTTTACAATTTGAAGGTCAAACGAAAGCAAAATTAGGAACTCCCCAAGCAAGAACAGCAGTGGAAGCATTAGTAACAGAAAAGTTACAGTTCTATTTGGAAGAAAATAAAAAGATTGCAACTGAGATTATCGAAAAGTCTCTAAAAAGCAAAATTGCGAGGGAAGCAGCAAGAAAAGCAAGAGAAGAGGCTAGAAAAGGAAAAACAAAAAATCCAAAAGAACGTGCTCTTTCTGGAAAATTGACTCCAGCACAATCTAAAAATAAGGATAGAAATGAATTGTTTTTAGTAGAGGGTGATTCTGCAGGTGGATCCGCCAAACAAGGAAGAGATAGAAAATTTCAAGCCATTCTACCACTACGTGGAAAAGTAATTAACACAGAGAAAGCTAGAATGGAAGATATCTTAAAAAATGAAGAAATCAATACAATGATTTATACGATTGGCGCGGGGGTTGGACCGAATTTTGCAATTGAAGAGGCAGAGTATGCGAAAGTCATTATTATGACCGATGCTGATGATGATGGTGCGCATATTCAGTGCTTGCTTTTAACCTTCTTTTATCGTTATATGAAACCATTAATAGAAGATGGAAGACTCTATATTGCACTTCCTCCACTATTCTTAATTAAAAATGGAAAAGAACATATCTATGCTTATACAGTAGAAGAAATGAAACAAATTACTGCTGGTAAAAAGTGTGATGTACAGCGTTATAAAGGACTTGGTGAAATGAATGCAGATCAGTTAGCAGAAACTACAATGAATCCAGGAACCAGAAGTTTAATTCGTGTAACGATTGAAGATGCGCTTCTCGCAGAAAAAAGAGTGAGTGTTTTAATGGGAGATAGTGTAGAGCCAAGAAAAGCATGGATTGAAGAAAATGTAGAATTCTCACTAGAAGATGATTACACCATTACAAAATAGAAAGAGGGGAAGGTATGGCTAAAAAAAATGTGGTAGTGAAGTTTGTACGAAAAAATAGCCCTTTACTATACAATATAGCATCTTCTAGAACAGCTTCTAGAAAAAATATAAGACTCGCAATTTCTCAAGAAAGACTAGATATTTTAGAAAATTATGTCATCAAGGCACCACCAAAATATCATAAACCACCTAGATTTAAAAAAATTGATTGTGTAGATGCCATTTTAGATTATACGGTAGATCGTTATGATCACTTAAGAGAAATTAGAAATGTAGTATATTTTGAGAAAATGGCAGAAGAAATTATTGCTAATAGAGAGTATAACAGGGCAACAGAACTTTTCTATATGGAACGTTTGCTATCTCTTTTAGAAATTGATACAAAAGAAAAATATTGGAAATATTTAGTAGAGCAGAGAGACAAAAATTATGAAAAAATTATTCATCAAATCGATGATTACTATATTAAAAAAATCACCAGTTAGGATGTGGGAAAATGAAACGTGAAAAAACACCTGAAATTGTAGAAAAGATTTTTGACTATACTTTAGAAGAAATTATGGGTCAAAGATTTGGTAGATATTCAAAATATATTATTCAAGATCGTGCGATTCCAGATGTAAGAGACGGACTAAAACCTGTACAAAGGAGAATTTTATATGGAATGTATCGTGACCATAATACCTATGACAAGCCATACCGAAAAAGTGCCAAAACAGTAGGAAATGTAATGGGTAACTATCATCCCCATGGAGATTCTTCTATTTATGATGCAATGATTCGAATGAGTCAGTGGTGGAAGCAAAATACACCTTATATCGATATGCATGGAAATAATGGTAGTATGGATGGTGATAGCCCAGCTGCGATGCGTTATACCGAGGCAAGACTCGCTAAAATCAGTAACGAATTGCTTCGTGATTTAGATAAAGATACCGTATCTTGGGCACCAAACTTTGATGATACAGAATTAGAACCGACCGTCTTACCAGCGAGATTTCCTAATTTGTTAGTCAATGGAACTTCTGGTATTTCTGCAGGATATGCTACCAATATTCCCCCTCATAACTTAGGAGAAATAATTGATGCAACAATTAAGAGAATTGATAGTCCAAACTGTAGACTAGAGACCATTATGTCGATTGTGAAAGGTCCCGATTTTCCAACGGGTGGAATCGTAGAAGGAATTAAAGAAATTGAAAAAGCCTACGAAACAGGAAAAGGGAAAATTGTAATTAAATCAAAAACCGACTTCGAAGAAGAAAAGGGAAAACTCGCTCTCATTGTGACAGAAATTCCCTTTGAAGTAAATAAAGCAATGCTAGTTCGTAAAATTGATGAAATCAGAATCGATAAAAAAATTGAGGGAATTTTAGAAGTACGTGATGAATCGGATCGTGATGGTCTTAGAATCGCCATTGATTTGAAAAAAGATGCAAATCGAGAACTAGTCCTAAACTATCTATTAAAAAATACAGATTTACAAATTAGTTATAGCTTCAATATGATTGCGATTGATCATAGAAGACCTAAATTATTAGGAATTATGGACGTCTTAGACTCTTATATCAGTCATCAAAGAGAAGTAGTTTTAAAAAGAACTCACTTTGATTTAGCCCATGCAAAAGCAAGACTCCATATCGTAGAAGGTTTAATTAAGTGTCTTTCTATTTTGGACGAAGTCATTCGTGTCATTCGGGCAAGTAAAAATAAAACAAATGCTAGAGATAATTTAGTCAAGGAATTTGAATTTACTTTAGAACAAGCAGAAGCAATTATTACGTTACAACTTTATCGTTTAACAAATACAGATGTGGTTCAACTAGAAGAAGAACTCGCAAATCTTCAAACAATTGTCAAAGGACTAGAAGCAATTCTAGCAGATGAAGAAAAATTAAAGGGTGTCATGAAAGATGAACTTAGAAAAGTGAGAAATGAGTATGCTACACCAAGAAAGACAGAAATAAAAGATGAAATTACAGAAATTAAAATTGATACAACTGTCATGATTCCAAAAGAAGATGTAATTGTTTCTATTACGAAAGATGGATATGTAAAAAGAACCAGTTTTCGTAGTTATCAAGCCTCAAGCAGTGAGGATGTCTCTTTAAAAGAAACAGATTATTTCATTGGAATTTATGAATTAAATACATTAGATACAATTTTATTATTCACATCTTTGGGAAATTACTTATACGTACCTGTTCATACCATTCCAGATATCAAATGGAAAGACTTAGGAAAACATATTAGTAATATCATTAAACTAGAAGAAAAAGAAGAAATCATTACAGTGATCCCGGTCGTCGATTTTGATAAAGAAATGGATATTACAATGATTACTAAAAAGGGAATGATTAAGAGAACTCCATTAAAAGAATTCCAGGTATCTAGATATTCTAAACCAGTCAATTGTATGAAATTAAAAGAAGGGGATCAAGTAGTCAGTGTATTTGAAACTCTATATAATGACATTTTCTTATCTACTACAGATAGTTATGGTTTATGGTTTTCTAAAACCGATGTGCCAATGGTTGGTTTAAAGGCAAGTGGAGTGAAAGCAATTAGTCTAAAAACAGATACAGTTACGAATGGTAGCAATTTTGATCATCAACTTCATGATTATTTATTAGTAGTTACGGACAAGGGAACAGGAAAAAGAGTAAAAATTACAGAGTTTGAAAAAAGTAGCCGTGCACGTCGTGGATTGTTAATTCTACGAGAAGTAAAAAGCAACCCATACAAAATTATCAAAACCTTCCCAGTAATGACAAAAGACTATATCGGATTAAAATCTACCTCAGTTCATCTTCTTAAAAATACTGAAATTCCAATTATGGATCGTTATTCTACAGGTTCTAGTATTTCGAAAGAAGAGGTAGTGGATTGCTTCTTAGCTAGTAGTCTAATCAAAAAAGAAGAATTATTGTCGGGACCATCAAAAATAGAAAAAAAAGAAGACAAAGAAGAAGAAATTGAAATATTAGAAGAACCAGAAAAAAGAAGAATCTCTTTAAAAGAAATAGATGATCGACTAATGACCATTGATGACTTTCTAAAAGATTAAAAAGAGTTCTTCTTTTTCTTTAAAAAAGAAATGAAAAGTATGATTTTTTACTCACCTAACACATAAAATAAAATAGGTGATTTGATGTCAAAAGAAACGTTTAAAAGATTTGTTCGAAGTCATCCTAGTTTAGTGAGAAAGGTAAATGAAGGAAATACCTCTTGGCAAAAACTATATGAAATGTATGACTTATATGGAGAAAATCATTCTATTTGGAATCCATATTTTAATGATTCAAATATTGGACAAATGAATAAAGAAACTACAGCAAATACACAATCTACAATTGGGGATACTTCTTTAAAAGAAATTTTTAATATGATAAAATCTATGGATTTAGATACAGTGAAGAAAGGGGTCGATGGATTACAAAAGGCAGTCGTATTACTTCAAGATTTAACTGCTACGAAAAAGCAAGACCAATATCAAGCAAGACCCCTTTATAGGCACTTAGAAGATTAATGAATATTGAAACACAGATTGAAATTCGAAAGAACCCTTACCTGTATCATTATTTAAGAGAAAATACTTCTTGGTATAAAATTTTAAATCGATACCCAGAAGCAATTAAAAACCTAGAACAAGAGGTTAAAAACTATTATCATCTAAACCCAAGTGATAAGATTGATGCAATTAGCAAAAAAGTAGAAATGATTCGAACATTTATGGATATGATGAATTAGAAATCGTTTGATTTCTTTTTTCATTTGAAAAAATAACAGTTTCATAGTAGAATGATAAAGAGGAATGAAATATGATAGAAAAAATTGAAATAAAGTTAAATGAATTAGAGGAATTAATTCAAAATAATCCTACATTCCAAGAACTAAAAAATCTTCAAGAAAAATTATTAAAAAATCCAGTTGTTTTAAGGAATCTTGAAAAACTAAAGCAAGAAGAAAATATCTACTCTAAGAATTACCTTGAGTTAAAGAAAAAATTATATGAGCATGGGGATTATAAAAGGTATCAGGAATTAGAGAATTCTTTTTATTATTTGTCTTTAGAAATCAATCAGATTTTAGGAGAATTAACTAGAAAGAAGGAATGTAGAAAATGAGAATTATTAGCGGAATTTACAAAGGAAGAACGATTCATGGGTATAATATAGATGGGACAAGACCTACTCAGGAGAGAATAAAAGAAAGCCTATTTGGAATGATACAATCACAATTAAGAAACCAAATTGTCCTTGATTTATTTGCTGGAACTGGAAATCTCGGGTTTGAAGCATTAAGCAATGGTAGTATGGCTTGTATTTTTGTAGATGTGAATCCAAAGTGTACAGAATGTATTAAAAAAACAGTCAAGTCTTTTCAGATTCCGAATGCCGAAATTTATACAATGGACTATAAACAAGCATTAGATAAATTCCAAAAAGAGAAAGGAAAGTTTGATCTTATATTCTTAGATCCACCATATCGTTATCAAAATATAGAAAGTATTTTAGAAGAACTAATAGAAAAAGAACTAGTAAACATTGGTGGTATTATTGTTTGTGAATATGAAGAAGAAGAGTTAGAAGAAGAATATCTTTTACTTCGAAGATTAAAAATGAAAAAATATGGTAGTAAAAAAATATCCATATATCAATATAGGAAGTGATTATTTTGAAAATATATTTGGTTCGTCATGGAGAAACAGAAGCAAATTACGAAGGAAAAATGCAAGGAAAAAGTGATCAGTATTCCTTAACGGAAAGAGGCGTACGTGATACTAAGAAATTAAAAGAACACCTAAAAGATAAACCAATTGATCTTTGTATTACATCTCCTTTAAAAAGAACATGGGAAACTGCCATGATTCTTGTAGGAGACCGTGTATATATTGAAGAAGATACAAGATTAATCGAACGTGATCTTGGAGAATTTGAAGGAAAAAACGATACAGAGTATGATCACAAGAAATATTGGGATTTTAAATTAAATACAGATGAACAAGGAGTAGAAAAAGTAGGGGATATTATCTCACGATGTGAGAGTTTTTTAAAAGATATCAAGGAAAAATATCCGAACCAAAATATTCTAATTGTTTCTCATAAAGCGGTGATTCGAGCACTCCACCACTTACTAATAGGAACTGATTTTAATAAAGAAAAGGATTTAACAAGCCTTGAAATTAATACCTCTTTTTTTAAAGAATATCAATTAAAATAAAATTATTTTTATTGATTAAAAGACAAAAATATGATATTATATGCACTTAAGAAAGAGGGAAATCGTAATGGCAGTGAATAAAAAAGTAAGAAATTTAACAATTTTTTGTGGAGGTATTATCCTTGCTGCTACCCTTGTAAAAGGAGATATACCTGTATACACTAAAAATTCAACAAGTGTATCTATTGATGTTAATAAAAAAGAACAAGATGATAAGATAATTTCAAAAAAATTCTATCAATTAAGCACAAAATCAAGCTTAGGAGTAGTTACTTTACAACATAGGATAATTGATGAAAATTCCTATAATATTTTAGATACTATACCTAATGTTCATACGGTTAATTTTGTAGATTGTACGATTAAAGATTTGGCTGTCATTGAGGGAGATTTAAAAATTAAAAGTATAGCTTTTTATAATTGTGACTTGGATGAGAGTGTTTTTGATGCTTTAAAGAATATAGATACATTACAAACCCTATCATTATACTGTCATCTGGACAAATCAGAAATTGAAAAAATAGCAAGACTAGATCATTTGAAAAATCTAGAAATTCAAGTATTAGATGATTTTGACTATCGTGTTTTTGAGGAAGTTAGTTTTGATTCCTTAGAAAAATTTATACTTTTGGATCCATCTAGTAATGAAGAAGCAATCGATTTTTCATACCTAAAATCACTACCTAAGGTAAAGACTTTTCAACTGAGCACTATAAGAAAAGTCAAAAACTTAGATTTTTCAAGATTTCCAAATATTGAGGAATTGATTATTCCATTAAATAGTTTTGATGATCTTACATTTTTAGGAAAAATGGAAAACCTAAAAAACTTAGATCTTGTATTAGTAAATGATACTTATGAAGAACGAAGAAAATTGATTGATACTGTTATAAATGAATTGAATAAGAATCCACATACTGCTTCTATTTCTACTACTATTTGGATCAATGGATTCTCATATCATTTAGAAACTGTTACCATAAAAAATAATGAAAATAAGGTTTATACCATCTAATTCTATAATAAAACTCTTAAAGTATATAAAAACTGATTAGCTAGGTTCAACTAATCAGTTTTTTCATATTTAACTTATATAATTAAGGCACTAAATATATTACGATACTTGCAACAAAAGAGCCTACCATAATTAAACAAAATAAAATTGCAAAGAATCTTACCATTTTTTTATTCATTATATCCACCTCTTTTATCATTATAATAGATATTTTATAAAAAGTAAAAACATTTCATAAATTTTTAACTTACATCATAGATTGAACTAGGTGATGAGGAAATGATGAAATTAAAAAAAGACAAGCTATTGAATCAAAAAATACTTTATTTAGTACTAGGAATTGTAATATTAATTGGAGTAGGTACTGGTTTATTCTATCAATTCTTTATTGGAAAAGAAATGAAAGTAGAAATTATAAATCAGATGAATCATTTTTTTCAAACGATTAAAGATGGCACTTTAAACTTTTCCAATACATTTACAAATAGTATTTCTTCTAATGGTCTATCTTTATTATTTGTATGGATTCTAGGTATTTCCATTATTGGGATTCCCTTTATCTTAATTCATTTATTTTTAAAAGCATTTGTACTGAGTTATTCATTTATCTCTATTCTTTCGAATTACCACTTTAAAGGACTATTTCTAGGAATTACATATATTTTCCCACATCAAGTATTAAATCTTGTTATATGGCTTCTATTAAGCTTCTATGCCATAGGTTTTTCAATCAAATTAATTAAAGTATTATTTTTTAAGAAAAATATTAATTTAAAGGAACACTTTAAAAAATATACAAAAATTCTTTTATTATGTTCATTTATGTTAATATTATCTTCTTTACTTGAAACTTTTCTTTGCCCATGGCTATTAAAATTCTTTTTAGTATAGGAAAAGATAAATAGGATTATAGTATTTTGATTCATTGATAACTACAAAGAATCATGGTATATTTAACACATAGATAATATCCTTGTGGTATTGGTTAGGAGTTGGCAGTAATGAATCAAGAAAAAATAGGAAAATTTATAATAGAATTAAGAAAAGAAAAAAAGTGGACCCAAGAAGATCTAGCACAAAAACTTTTAGTAGACCGTACAACAGTATCAAAATGGGAAAGAGGATTATACATACCAAATGCTGATGTTTTATTACAATTACAAGAATTATTCAATGTTAGTATCAATGAAATACTATTTGGTGAAAGACGTAATACAAAAAATGATAAAAAAATCGATAATATCCCTATTGAATTGATTAAAGATCATAAAAGAAAAATTAAAAAAATATTATTTTCTAGTGCAATTGTAACCATCTTGTTAATATTTGCATTTTTAGCATATTATTTCTTCAGTAACTATAATTCCATAAATATATATCGAATATTTGGAGAAAATGAAAATCTCTCAATTAATGATGGAATAATGATTGCATCTAGAGAGAAGAGTTACATTAAAATTGGGAAAATAAAGGAAAATGATGGTAATAGTATAATTAAAACTAGGTTATATTTTATCCGTAACAACAAAGAATATAATATATTTACAGGAGATAAAAATGATACAGAATCTTTATATATAAATACTTTTAACTATAATGAACTATTTACATATAAAGATATTAAATATATAATTAGTGGTTTGTTTTTAGAGGTGACGCTAGAAGACGGAGAAAAACAATTGCTTAATTTGAAAGTAGAAAGAGATTTTTCCAATAATAGCATTTTTAATAAGCACAGATTGGCCCCAGTATCTGATAGCACCAATATGGATTTAAAAGAAAATGTACCAGAATATATTCAAAAAAACTTCACATTAAATAAAAAAGATAACGAGTATTATTATGAAAAAGGATATAATGAATATAAGGAAATACAAAAATATTTGTATAATATCAATTTATTTATGATTTCTAAAATATATAATGATTATGAGGAATACTTTGAATATTCAATGGATGATTATTCTTTAACACATTATTTGATTAAAAATAACAAGATAGAGGATAACTTTGTATATGATATTTCCAAGAAAACTTGTAAAATTGGAGAATGTAGTCAGGACATAATTGACAATTTTATAAACAATTATTTTAGTAAAATATCAAAATAAAAAAAGGTAATTTTAAAAGGCAAATTTTTCATTTATTACAAATGTGCAAAATTCGCCCTTTATTTTTATGAAACCGTAATATTAAAATAAAAGGGAAAGGAGGAAAATATGAATTTAAAAGTAAAGAAGTTAATCGTTGTTTCTATCTGTGTAACCATGTTTTCCAGTTTCAATGTATTTGCTTCTTCAATGTATTTGCTTCAGGTAACAAAGAAATATACACAAATAGAAACGGAGTAAAACTTACTGAAAAAGAATTTCAATTTGTTAATCAATTTTATGGTGAAAAATACTTCGACAACATGACTCAAGAAGACTATGAATGGTTAGATGACTTGGACATTAATAATAATGATGTTCAAATTAAAACTATTTATAGCAATGATTTAGGAAATAGTATAAGCCGTGGAACATTTCATTCAACTAATAGCAAACAACTGTCTATTGCCAAAAGCTGTAACAGTATATGTACTATTATTACAAATTTAAAATGGTTAACAAATCCAACAATTAGAAGTTATGATTTGATTGGCGCTAGATTTGTTAATACAAATTTAGCTAATGATTCAATTACTACTAAAGTATCTTCAAGTAATGGAATTGAGTATTTTTCAAATAATAAGTACTTTGCAAAAGGATTGGGAACTTCTGTAAAATTACCAAGTGGTGCTAAGAATTTAATTATTCAACAAAAGTTTTTTGTAAATCCTAGTGGTACAGTTTATGCTAGCTATCAACATTCAACAAGTAACATTTCACTACAAACAAGTTTAAATTATACTGTTGGTGTTGGTGGTTATGGTAATGCGTTCTTATTCCATAGTGATGCTGTTGGAAAATTTGATCAAATGAATGGCGTAGATATTACACTATAAAAATTCATCAAAGAATTTACAATAAAAAATATAAATGATGGTAACAACACAGTTTTTGTAAAATACAGCTGGTTTACAAGATAGTGTTTGTTATAAATTTAAAAAAAAGAAAAGGAGCAAAAATTGTGAAGAAAAAAATTATGATAGAAATGGTGTTTTGTATGCTACTACTTGTAGGATCAACAGGTGTTTTTGCAATTCAATTTGGTAATGATTCATTTACTGTACCAAATTGGGGAGGAAGTCATACGGGAACAGTGTATGTACAGTGTGATGGAGACGCTACCAAAAAGGCAAGTTTTAATGTTACCTATAGTGCTACTACATTAAGTAAGTCTGTTGCATTATCAAAAGGGAATACACAGGTGAGTGATTGGGCAAGTGCACCCGCACATAAATGGGTATATTTTAAACATACTGAAACAGTTGCATCAGGTAGCAGCTATAATTCAAAGGCAAAATCGAATAATCTAGAACCTACAAGTAACACAAAAATAACTTATTAATTTAGTCCTGACTATTTACAAAACTGGGTAGTAGAATAAAATGATAAATAAAAAAAGCTAGGTATTATGCTAGTCATTACTTTCATAGTAGTGGCTAGCTATACCTTTTATTGCTGTACTACCGAAAAAATAACAAATTATAATGATTCAGATGCAGGACTACATGTATTTTATTATTTAGAAAATTCTGGTATGTCATTACCCAATTATATATTTATTACATTTATGGCTACGAATTGCTACCTTATTGATTTATTTAAGAGAAGAAGGAGTAAAGCAAGGAATTTAGTAATAGAAAGAATAGGATACAAACAAACAATGGTGCAAGAAATAAAAAATATTATAATAACCTCAGCTTTATTCAGATTGGTTTGTTTTGCTGCCATGATCTTAGTCATCTCTATTATTTGTCATGGTATTCACTTTGATTTTCAACCAGAAATGCACTTGTGGAATTGGCAATTTTACTTTTATTCAAATAATGCACTAATCAGTTTTATTATTTATATTTTAATAGCTACAGCTGGATATTCAATGTTTTGCTTATTACTTTATGGACTCTCTCATTTTATTAAAAATGAATATGTTTATCGTGTATCAGGTGTATTAGCAGGAATTTTAGGGCAAACAGGACTTGCAATTATTGCAGCAATTCTAGGAACAAATGCTTCTACTTTTCTTGATTATTTATTGGTAAATACAGTTTTTGTTGGAAATCTTTTATGCCCTGGATCATGTGAAATTGGATCAAAACCAGAACAAATAAATTATTATGTTCCAATCGGATTAGCAATTCTTTTCTTTGGATGGGTTATTTATAGGCTACTAAAATATATTTATAGAAAAGAATATAGAGAGGGAAGTTGATATGAATGGGAATACTCTTTAGAAAAAGTATTGAGAAAAAGCAAATTTTAGTTTTAATGATTTGCCTTTTACTTTTTCCTTATATGATTCAAAATAAAGAAGAGACCAATTTACTTTTTATCTTATTTTCATCCAATTATATTGCACTTATATTAGATAATGTATATATATGGATGATGTTTACTAGAATTTCAAAGATAAATGCAATGTTTGATAAGATTATTACAAGATATACAAAAAATCAATTTCTGAAAAAGTATATTCTATATGCTGTATTATCTAGTATAATATATCTATTCATACCATATATATCAATTTATAGTATTGTTGGATTAGAGAAAATTTACTATTCTAGGGTTATTGCATATTTTTTTATACAAACAATCTATTTTGTATTTTTAGAATTATTTTGTATGCTTAGTTTTGTAAATAATCAGAAAGATGGTAAAATGGTAATGCCAGTGTTAGTCAATTTAATATACCATTATGTCTTTGTACTTGAAGTTTTAGTAAATATATTTATAGGAGGTTAAAATGTTAGAACTTAAAAATATTAGTAAAAAGTTTAAGAACAATCTATTATATGAAGATGTGAATTTAGAAATTAAAAAGAAAGAATTAATTCATCTATTTGGAAAAAATGGGACTGGAAAGTCTACACTATTTATGATTATTTGTGATATCTTAGAACCAACGACAGGGGAAGTTTTAAAAGAAGAAAACTTAAAAATAGGTGCAGTAATTGGAAATAGTGGATTTATCGAAAACGAAACAATCCTATATAATTTAAAATATTTATATAATTTGAAAGGAACATTCGATGAAGAAAAAGTGAAAAACTTATGTGAAATGTTTTCATTAGATTTATATAACAGAAAAAAACTAAGTACTTATTCCGTTGGTATGCGCCAAAAAGTAGCAATTATTCAAGCCATTATGGAGGATCAAGATTTAATTTTATTTGATGAACCTACAAGAGGATTAGATGTAGATGCAATTGAAGTATTTTTTAAACTAGTAAAAAAATTAAACAAAGAAGGAAAAACTATTATTATCGCATCTCATGATTTATATAATAAATTAGATTATGATTATCATTTACTAATTGAAAATAACCAAATAATAAAAAAGAGAAAATATGAAAAAGTATAAAAATATTCTATTTTTAGTGATAATGCAAGTTTTAATTTATAAATTTGTAGGAGATATCCAAATATTTTTGACTACCAAATATTTTACAATCAATCAAGTATTTTATATAATGATTTCCATTTTATTTAATTATTGCTACTTGAATTATTTTATAGAACAGTATTATACATATATTTTAAACCGAAATCATGTAATTATACGTTGTGGTAAAAATAAGTATTATAGGATTATATTAAAAAAAATTATAAATACCACGGGAATTTTTTTTATATTGAATCTAATTTTAGATTACATGATTGTTAAGAAAATGATACTTAGTTATTTGATAATGAACACTTTATATTTTTTAATTTTAATTGCAATTCTTCCTAAAAAAAGAGAATATTCATTTGAACTTTCTATTTCATTATTAGTAACTATGATAACTAAGTGGCTTTATTATAGCTTTATTTTGTGAATTGTATAAAGATGCTCTAGTTCTATAATTAGATATAAATCTTAAAAAATTAAAATGCTTAAAATTATCTATACAAAATAGACTTTAATTGAATAATTTGATAAAATTAAAGTGGTGAGACATATGAAAAAAGTAGTAATTGGAATGAGTGGAGGAGTCGATAGCAGTGTTGCTGCTATTCTTCTAAAAGAGCAGGGTTACGAAGTAATTGGACTCTTTATGCGAAACTGGGATAGTTCTTTAAATGGTGACTTTTTAGGAAACCCCGATTTAGATAATAATATTTGTCCTCAAGAACAAGATTATAATGATGCACTTGAAGTTTGCAAAAAAATTGGAATCCCACTACATCGAATTGATTTTGTAAAAGAATATTGGGATAATGTCTTTCAATACTTTTTAGACGAATTAAAAAAAGGACGCACACCAAATCCTGATATCATGTGTAACAAATATATTAAATTTGATTATTTTATTCGAGAAGCAAAAAGATTAGGCACTGATTATATTGCAACAGGGCACTATGCTAGAATTAAGGATGGAAAACTACTAAGAGCAGTAGATTTAAATAAAGATCAAACTTATTTTCTATCACAATTATCGAAAGAACAACTACAAAATGTATTATTCCCAATAGGTGAGTTAACAAAACCAGAAGTAAGAAAGATTGCAGAAGAGTATAATTTAATTACTGCCAAGAAAAAAGACTCTACTGGTATTTGTTTTATAGGAGAAAGAAACTTTAGAAATTTTTTAAAAAATTATTTACCAAACCAACCTGGAAATGTTGTAAATATAGAAACAAATGAGATAGTAGGTACACATATTGGTCTCATGTATTATACAATTGGGCAGAGAAGGGGACTTAATATTGGTGGAACAGATGAAAGAATGTTTGTAGTAGGAAAAAATATGGATAAGAATATTTTATATATTGCCATTGGAGATAAAACGGATTACTTATTATCAGATAGTTGTATTATCGATACAATTAATTTTAATACAGAAGAGCATCCAAGCCATTGTACAGCAAAATTTCGCTATCGTGCAGAAGATTATCCAGTAGAGCTAGAATATCTAGAAAACGGTGAAATTTGTGTGAAATATAAGGATATTAAATCTGTAACTCCTGGGCAATCATGCGTCTTTTATGATGGTGAGAAATGCCTTGGTGGAGGAATTATTAAAACAGTTTGTAAAGATGGAAAGAAAATTTGGTATATATTGTAAATAATTTGTAAACTTTACTACTTGATTTTTTATATAAACGTGATAGAATTAAATTAGGAGGTTTGACATTATGAAGAATTTGAATGACTTGTTAGGAGAATTAGGAATCTCTAAAGTAAGATTAGCAAAATATCTTGGAGTTTCGAGACAAATGCTATATAACTATTTAGCACAAGGTGATTTAAGTGAATGGCCAAAAGAAAAAGCAATGAAAATATTGTGTCTTTTAGGTATTCAAGATGCAAAAGACATTCCAACAATTAAAGTAGGCGGTGAATACATTATTCAAGTCGAAAATCGTCTAAATGACGGAGTAAAAGAATCATCTGGAAAAGAAATCCTAGCAGACTTAAAAGGATTTAATAAGAAAGAACAAGAGCTATTAACAGACATTATTAATCTATTAAAAGAAAAACTAGCAGATGATAAAACCAAGGATACATATAATAGTTACCGTTACCTTTATCATTTCTTACAATCTATGGAAACAAACAAGGAACTTAAATATATTCTAGGATATATGTCAAAATCAATGGGATTTGTTGATCACACAGAATATGTATTTAATGAAAATCAACAATTCATATTTGAGAGTATTCTATTTTCTGCAATGACGTTATATACAAATGGAGGAGCATCTCGTTCTAAAATTGCGGATACACATAAACGTTTTGTGCAAGAAATTGAACATAAGAAAGAAGAACGATTATCTCGTACACAAGAACTAAATACTGCAAAAGTACAAGCATTAAAGGAATTAGGATATACCGAAATCAATAATGAAAACGCAAAAGAAGTATTAGATAAAATTGCAGAGATTCAATCTAGAAAAGTATAAAAGGGGCTTTAAAAAGTCCCTTTTTAATTTTAGAGGAAGGATATTAATTAATATCAGTGGTATTCTCCTAATCTAAGAGCATATTTAAGTTTTGTAAACCCATTTCTTTGACTTGATTTTATAATTTCTAGTCGACGTTCTTCAATGCAAGATAAGAGTATTGAATTAGCAAACTCATTATAATTCTTTGAAAAAATAATATCAAATAGATCTTTTAATATTAAAAGAAATATAAATATTGCAATTAAAATAAACAACAATGTAAGAGAGGTAATCCAAGAAAAAATAGCAGATAGTAGAAAAGTAATTATTGCATAAATTTTTGGATGAATATCTTCTATTTTGTTTTGAGATTGATTTTTAATCTTTTGAACATAATAAGCTAGTTCATTAAGCATAGTAAGTGAATTTAGAGCAGAATACTTTCTTGTAGATAGTAGCTTTAAAAAAGTAGGGTACAAGGCAAGTAAATAATCCCTTAGTTTTCTTTTTAAAAAGATACTAAATATATAATATATGATAATATTAATAAAAATGATAGAAAAAAACGAAATCAAAGTAATTATATAAATATTTATTTTAAACAGTATTAGAAGCGTCATTATAAATAAATAGATGCAGTCAACTAACAACATGAAAAAAATTGGAGTTCTTAAGTATTTATTATATGACAATTCTTCAATACAATCAGTACAAAAATCATAAAAAAGAGAAAGATTTTTATAAATTATAATTTCCTTCTTTTTCCTCATACAGTCACCTCTATGAATAATATAATACTACATCATAGGGTTATTTTAAAGAGTTTTTATTAGTGGGAAGAGAAGCATTAATCTAGAGTCAATTCACTTCCTTTTTGATTTCCTAAATTATATCCAAAATTGAGCAACTATTTTAATTTACTATGATAATCATTTCTAATAATGACATAAAATATGTATTTACTAATAGTTAATAAAGTTTTACTATTGGTTAAAGAAAATAATCTTTATTAAAACTAACAGAGTTTCTTTATTTCGCATAATTGATATTATGTTAACTTATCGATATAATTTCCTGGACAAACATATAACTCTTCGATAAATTAATAATTATATTATAACATAATACTTATAGTATTAACAGTAAGACAAAACTATATTCATTACCTGGGAAATATCCATATATTAAAATAAACTATATTCTTTTAAATTTCATCAAGCCAATAAAACTGATTAATATATATAATAAACAGATATATACTATAAGAATCATTAAGTTATATAAACTATATGTTTGTGTTTGTTTTTACTTTGAATACTGATATTAATATTTTATTTTTTCTCTTCGAATGGGTAATTATCAACCTAAATCATCTCTCGATTCCAATTAGAACACTTTATTAAATTTAAATGTATTCTTTATTAGCAGTTAGTTATTCATCATTTTTAGTATAAATTAAGTGTAGGGAAGGCATAATAAAAAAAGGAGGGATGAAGATATGAGTAAAAAGAAAAAAGAATCAACTAACAATCAAAATATAAAATGCAATGTAGAATCTTGTACACATCAGGATTGCGATAATCACTGCTGCACACTGGATGAAATAGAAGTTGGTTGTACTTGTGGTTGTGATGAAGCTATTGATAAGAAAGAAACTATCTGTAAAAATTTTAAATGTGATAAATAAAAAGGGGAGAAAATCTATACTACTCCCCTTCTCTTTTTATTAATTCTTCTAAAAGTTGACGACATCCATATTCAATTTCTTGATAAGTTGTTTCAAAATCTCTTGTATACCAAGGATCTTTAATATCATGATGGCCAAGTAGCTTACGAATTTTATGCTCTTGATCGGCATCAACAATACGTATTAAATTATAGATATTACTCTCTTCCATCCCAATAATATAATCATATTCATCGTAGTTTTCTTTTTTAAAAACTTTTGCTTGATGTGTGAAAGCTAAAATGCCCCTCTCTTTTAGCTTTTCTCGTGCAGGAGGATAAATAGGATTTCCTACTTCCTCAAAACTAGTAGCCATTGAATCTACTTGAAAAATCATCTCTAATTTTTGTTCCTTTAAAAGTTTTTTCATAATTGCTTCAGCCATGGGACTTCTGCAAATATTTCCCAAGCAAACAAATACAATTTTTTTCATCATTGCAACTTTTCTAAAAAACTTTTTCCAACTAATAATTGCGTTGTTCCAAAGTTTTCAGCAATTGTAGCACCAATATCACCCATAGACTCTAAGATATCTAAGCGCTCTGGGAATCTTAAATTTCTTCCAAAAATAACAACTGGAACATTCTCTCTTGTGTGATCATTTCCAGGAAATGTAGGATCACATCCATGATCGGCAGTAAAAATTAATAAATCCTCTGTATCAAGCTTATTAATTAACATTGGTACCTGAACATCAAATTCTTCAATTGCTTTTGCATATCCTTCCAAATCACGTCTATGTCCAAATTCTTGATCAAAATCATTTAAATTACAAACACATAATCCAGTAAAATTTTTATCCATCACATCACTTAATTTATTTAATGCTTCTGTATTATTACCTGCTTTCATTTTCTTTGAAATCCCATCTTCATCAAAAATATCTGTAATTTTCCCAATCGAAATCGTAGCATAATCATTTTCTTGTAATAGATTAAAAACACTTTTAGTAGGTGGTTTTACTGCTAAATCATAACGATCATTTGTAAATCGAAAGTTCCCAGGCTTTCCTGTAAATACACGAGCAATCACCCTCCCAATTTTTAACTCTTCTGTCATTGTAATTTTTCTTATTTTTTCAGCATACTCATAGAGTTTTGCCGCAGGAATAATATCTTCATGTGCAGCAATATACAGGTTAGAACCATTCGAAGTATAAAGAATTAATGCACCATACTGCATATGCCTCTCCCCAAGTTCATTAATAATATCAATTCCCTGAGCATTTTTATTTCCAATGACACGTCTTTTTGTTAGTTGTTCAATTTGTTCTAATAAATCACGTGGAAATCCATTTTCTGTAAATGATTTAAATGGCACTAAATTCCTTACCCCAAGAAGTTCATAATGACCTGTTAGTGTATCTTTTCCTGGATTTGTTGGTCTAGCGATTGTATAATAGGCTTCTACTTCATCATTTTCCGCCATCGTTAAAGTATCCATAAACCCTAATTTCTTTAAGTTAGGCACAAATAAATTATATTGTTCATTAATATGACCTAGAGTATTGGCACCAGTATCACCATAGTTGGCTGCATCCATTGCTTCCCCTACTCCTAAAGAATCAAGAATTACTAAAAATACTCTTTTAAATTTCATAATTTATTCCTCGTCCTTTCTTGGATGATATTTCTTATAATCTTTTTCTACCTTTTGGTTTGAAATATGCGTATAAATTCTAGTAGTTGAAATATCACTATGTCCTAGCATCTCTTGAATTACTCGAAGATCTGCCCCATTTTCTAGTAAATGAGTCGCAAAACTATGTCTTAATGTATGTGGAGAAGTATTAGGGTCTAGACCTTTTTCTGATAATATTTTTTTTAAAATCTTAAAAAAGCCCTGTCTTGTAATCGGTTTCCCATGATTATTTAAAAAAAGATAATCATAACGCTCCCTTTTTTCTAATTGACATCGCACCTCTAAATATTTAGATAAAGAATCAATAATAAAGTCATTAATAGGAACAATTCTCTCTTTTCTTCCCTTCCCCATGCAACGTACAGTACAATTAGTTAAATCAATATCATTTAATGTTAAACTAAGAAGTTCACTGATTCTCAACCCTGTACCATACAATAATTCTAACATAGCCTTATTCCGATAGTCAAATGGTGTCTCTATCTGAATATCCAATAGGCAATCTACATCTTGAACTGATAAAGTAACTGGTAGTTTTTTTTGTAATTTAGGTTGTGAGATATTTTTGGAAACATCTTGCTTTAAGTCTCCAGTTTTCACAAAGTATTTATGAAAATTTCTAATAACAGTAATGGAATGTGCAATAGATTGAGGTTTTAGATTTTGATTACTTAAAGCTTTTAAGTATTCTGTAATATCTTCATACTTTATATCCTCAATATTCCAAATACCACGTCTTACTAAAAATGCCATGTACTTTGTTAATTCATTTTGATATGAATTTTTGGTATTAATGGTTAAATTTTGTTCTACAATGACATAATCTAGATATTCTTCTATCTGATTTCCTAGCTTCATATTACTTCCCTACAATCCTTTTATATTATAACATATTTCTTTTAAAAAGTACTCTTTTTTGATAAAATATAAGTGGTGATTAATATGAAGAAGCCACTGGCATTACAATTAACTCCTAATTCTATCAATGAAGTGATCGGTCAAAAACATTTACTAGGCGAAAATAAAATATTAAGAAATCTAGTTAATAATAAGAAAATATTTTCTATGATTTTATATGGAAAACCTGGGATTGGAAAAACAACGATTGCAAATGCAATTGTTAAGGATTTAGGAGTCAGGTATCGTTTTTTTAATGCTACAATGAATAATAAAAAAGACTTTGATATCGTCGTAGAAGAAGCTAAAATGTATGAGGGAATTGTCCTAATTATGGATGAAATTCATCGTTTAAATAAGGACAAACAGGACTTACTCTTACCGCAACTAGAAAGTGGATTAATTACTTTAATTGGAATGACTACTAGTAATCCATATCATAAAATCAATCCTGCCATTCGTAGTAGATGCCAGATATTTGAATTAAAGGATTTAACAAGTGCAGACATTTTAGAAGGATTAAATCGAGCTACCAAGCACCCTGATTTAGAAGGAATCAAAGTAGAAAAAGGGGTATTAGAACATATTGCATCTCTTTCAGGAAGTGACCTTCGTTATGCATATAATCTATTAGAGATGGCATTTTATTCTTCAAGTAATAAAAAGATTACATTAGATTTAATAAAAAGTATTCATAACAAACCAGTAATTATATCTGATAAAGGCGAATCGGGTCATTATGATTTACTGAGTGCATTTCAAAAATCTATTCGTGGAAGTGATGTAAATGCTAGCCTTCACTATTTGGCAAGACTACTTGAAATGGAAGATTTGGATAGTATTTACCGGCGGATGAGTGTAATTGCTTATGAAGACATAGGACTAGCAAATCCAGAAATTGGACCTAGAGTGATGGCTGCAATTAGTGCCAGTGAACTAGTAGGGCTTCCAGAAGCAAGAATTCCCTTAGGAGAAATTGTAATAGAAATGGCATTATCTCCTAAATCAAATACAGCTCATCTTGCACTTGATAAAGCGTTAGAAGATGTTCGAACAGGCCGCTGTGAAGATATTCCTGATACCATTAAAATTCACTCTACTATTTATAAATATCCACATGATTATCCTAACAATTTTGTAGTACAGCAATATTTGCCGAATAATCTAAAGGGTAAAAAATACTATATTCCAAAAGATACTTCACCAAATGAACGGATGTTAAAACAAATCAATGATAAATTAGAAAAATTAAGAGAGGAAGAACAAAATAAACTAACAGAAACAGAATCATAAAAAAAGGAATCCTATATGGTTCCTGTTTTAAATCTAGTAGAAGCATAAGAATTTAAGATTTCTTCTGCATCCATATCACTAATTATATTATTATGAATAAGTCCATTTAAATAATACATATCCGTAATACAATTGTCTGTTAAAATTAAATTATATAATCTAGGTAAACACTCTAAACAACAAGGATTTACAATTTTATTTCCTTTTAAATCCACAACTTCCAAGTTCGATAAATAAGATAAAGATTCAATATTTTCTACTTCTGTACCATTCAGTATTATAACTCTTAAGTTAGATAAGTTCTTAAATGAACTGATATCTGAAACATTAGGACAATCAGCAATTCTTAGATATTCTAGTGCACCTAGTTTTGAAATTTTACTAACATCTGCAAATGTGCATTCGTCCAAGTTTAAACGTCTTAAATTCTTAAAATATTTTAAAGCATCTAATACTTTTTTATCTTCACATCCATCTAAAAAGACAGTATCGATGTCATCTATATAAGTAGCATCAATTGATGATAGTGTAGAATCAATGTCAGTAGTTACCATATATTCATATGGTTGAACTCCAACTTTATAGAAATTTAAAAGATATTGTCCATCTTCTTTCTGATCAATAGCAATACTATTAATTCTATTATCATTTTCGACAATTCCTACTTCGTCTGCATAATTAGTTTGTCTTTTTTCTTGTTGCTTCGCCAGTAATAAATCAAGTTGATGTGATGTCTTACCTACTTCCTGTTGAAAGTCTTCTAATTGTACCTGTAAGTCATCATATTTTTGACATAATAATTGTTGTTGTGCAGCATACTCATTAATGCGTTCCTCAAACGATGCCTCCATTTCTTTCATTTGTACATTCGAATATACAATACTACCACCCATCAATAGAGTAGCAGCATAAAACTTTAAATTTGTTATTTTCATACATAACCCCCCTTAAAAGTAAGCATATTATAGCACAAATCTTAAAAAAAAGCAAGAGAAATTTCTTGCTGGTACTTTAGAAAGCATAGGTATTTAGACTAACAAACTTTTATTATGAACTACTCTACCTTACTTACACTTACAAAAGAACGATTTTTAAGTTCTTGATATAAAGTAGATTTTTCGTATACATCTTTATTTTTGCCCTTGCTTTCTACCTTTCCATTGGATAATACAATCACACGATCGGCTATCTCCATCATTTCAGGTTTATGTGTTACCATAAGAATGGTGTGGTCAGCCTTTAAATCAAGCAAGATGGAAAGAATCTGATTGGTAGTTTCTGGATCAACATTTCCTGTAATTTCATCAAATAATAAGATTTCTGCTTTCGATAACAACGCTCGTGCAATGGCCAATAGCTGCTTTTTACCGCTAGTAACAATTGCATCTTCCTCATTAACAATCGTATTATATCCTTTGGGTAATGACATGATAAAGTCATGAATCCCTACTCTTTTACATGCTTCAATTTGAAGATTTCGATTTGAATTCACTAAATTTAAATTATCACGAATACTCATATCAAAAACAAATGGTTTCTGATAAACACCTGAGACATTGGATGTATAAACATGATTGGTGTAGTCGTAAATATTTACATTATCAATTAAAATAATCCCAGAGGAAACCTTATGAAGACGATATAACAAGTGAATGATGGTAGACTTTCCACTTCCAGAATGACCGATAATTGCATTAATCTCATTTGGATATACCTTAAAACTAACATTATCTAATGCCTTCACATCTTTTACTTGATAACTTACCTTTTTGAATTCTATGAGTCCTGAAATATAATCATTATCAATGTCGCCGAAATCAAATTCTTTTTGTGGGGGATAATCGATAATACTTCGAATTCTTTGCATTCTTACTTTATAGTTATTCAAATTGAGTAAGTACTCTAATGTCTGATCTGTTGCAGTTACAATAGCTTCAAAATAACTAATTAATAAAACAAGTTTATCCAAAGTCATTTGTTTTCTAATTACCATGGATGCCAAAATCATGTATAACACAAATTTTGTAAAGTACAAAATAACAGGTAAAATACTATATCTTTTAATTAAATAATTTCTTCTTTTTGTATATTTTTCTTTCCAACAACCCCTGGTTTTCCATAGTTTTTTATTAAGATTAGTCATTAAATTCAATGTTTTTACTTGCTTTAGATTTGCAAGCATCTGATTTAAAATATCAATGACTTTATCGTCATACTTTCTTTCTCCTTCATAGCACTTAGAAACCGCTAAAGAATTAGAGTCCATTAAAAGAAAATAAAAGATAACTAAAACGACTACTAGGGAACCGACTAGAATACTATAGTGAAGAAAGATAAAAAATAAAATAATGATTTTGATTAAATTCATAATCGCACCAATAAAGGCATCTACCACATCTACAGTATAACCAATATCTGTATTACAAACATCCATGATTTTCCCTTTTGAAATCTTTGTTAGAATATCATCATTGGATGCGATAATTTCAAATAAATAATCCTGAATCTCTGTATGATACATCTCTCCTAATTTTTTATAGGAAAAATATTTCCAATATAATGCGAAGAAATATAGAAAATAAAAGAATAAAAACAGACAACCATAAAAGAAAACTAAGTTCATATTCTCTTCTGTAACCATTGCAATGATTCCTGCAGCAGCAATTGGTGGGAGTAAACTAAAAATATGATGAAAAGCAGAAGATATAAGCATTAGAAAAACATATTTCTTACTTTGTTTTTTTGTAATAACTCGAAAATCATCAAAGATATTCAAATAATTTCGAAACATATTATCCTCCTTTTAGAAAAAGAAGTTCTTTGGATAGAACCTCTTCTATTTAATGTTTTTATCGTACTCAATATCTGAAATTTCATATTTTCTATTTTCTGATATCTTTTTCATAATTTTATTTACGGAGTACCCAACAATTGCTAGAATAAAGAAATAAATAATTCCAAAAGATGAAAAAGATGGTGCAGATTCTGTAAACAAATCAATTAAAGATGCACCAACACCCATGGAGGTAACAATTGTTAAACTATTAACTGATTTTTCAGTAATAGATGACTCCAAACTATCGAATAATTTTGCTGCTTGATTCAAATAATTCTTTGTCATTGCCCAAATTTGTTGCATATAGCTTACTGTATTAATTAATGTTTCATAGCGGTACCCAATTAAATCTAATGATTCAATTAAATTAGAATCACTCTTCGCAATTTTTTCTCTTGTTTTGATATATGTATTCATCTGATTAATTCGAGAATCAATCAAATTGACCGTTTTTCTATAACCATCAATCTTATTACTGAAAGCAATAATATCCTTTCCTCGAACATGAGAATTTTCTTTTACTTCATCGATTTTCTCCCAAATAATGCGATGAAGATTTAAATAGCGATGAAGTTGTGCCTTAAACTCACGAATAAAAATCTGTTCTTCAATATAACGTTCCACTTGATGCATATCCTTTGTTTTATTATTAATAAAATAATATTTATTTCCACGAACCACGTCATAATGTTGATTTTTGTAATCAAAATATTTTTGTTTTTCCGTTCTACTAAGAAGTGCTTGCATTTCTGCCTCTTTGGCATTATTTAAAACAATAAAGTAAGGATATACTGTTTCAATATTAGCAAGTTCCTTTGGAACAGGAGCACCTAAACTAAAGAGATAGGAAAATGCTGGAGATAGCTTTTTCTCATAGTACTGTGCCAAAGACTCAATGTCCTGAAATAAGGAAAATTCGTTGACATCCCCATCATTTAAAACGATAAGTCCATCTTCAAATATTTTAATTTGAATTTCTGTATTTGTAGTAAGCATTAAATATTCCAGTCCATCTACATTGTACTCAACGTGGGCAAGATCTAAGTCAGTTCTCATTTTTTGAAGTTTATTTTTGTCTAACTTTAATTGTGAAGTTCCATCACGAACAAAATCATAAATTTCAGATAGTTGCAAGGTAGTACGTTGAAACCACCCACCAATATATATTCTCTCAATTTTCATAGTTCTTATCCTCTTACATTCATAGAAAAGAAGCCTGCATCATCTAAATGAAATCCGTATTTTTTATAACAAGTATGTGCTGGAACTCGAATATTATTAGACCATAATTCCATCTTTTTGCACCCGTGTTCCTTACAAATTTTCTCAATTTCCATTAACATTTTAGTGGCAATATTATGTCTACGATATTCTTCCATAACACAAACATGGTTTAAAATCGCATAAGTATTCATTTTTTCATACATCGTATGAACCACTGTAATTTTAGCATGAGATACAATCTTATCATCTACTATTCCTACTAGATAAATATTATTTGGATCATCTTTCGTTTCTTCAAACACCTTAAGTGCATATTCGTAAGGGGTATCCTCAATAAACACAACGTTACATAAATCAATAATCTCTTTTATGTCATCCCTTGTTGCTATTCTAAATTTTACTTCCATATTACTTCCTCACTTTCAAACTGACTTACTATGAAGCTTATTTTCTTATATCTTAAGTATAGCCTATTGAAACAAATTTTGACAAGTCTTTTTACGATTAGAATGTAAAGTTGGCAAGAAAAAAAGCACTTTGTTAAATGCTTTCATTGTTTACTTCTACAAAACGATCAAACTTTTTCATTTCGTTGTCTACTAAATCAGTTTCCCTTAAGGATTCAATAATTCTTTTTTGCTCTTTCGTAAGTTTCTTTGGAGTAATTACTTTTAATACAATGTACATATCACCTTTTCATCGTAGTTTTCTTTTTTAAAAACTTTTGCTTGATGTGTGAAAGCTAAAATGCCCCTCTCTTTTAGCTTTTCTCGTGCAGGAGGATAAATAGGATTTCCTACTTCCTCAAAACTAGTAGCCATTGAATCTACTTGAAAAATCATCTCTAATTTTTGTTCCTTTAAAAGTTTTTTCATAATTGCTTCAGCCATGGGACTTCTGCAAATATTTCCCAAGCAAACAAATACAATTTTTTTCATCATTGCAACTTTTCTAAAAAACTTTTTCCAACTAATAATTGCGTTGTTCCAAAGTTTTCAGCAATTGTAGCACCAATATCACCCATAGACTCTAAGATATCTAAGCGCTCTGGGAATCTTAAATTTCTTCCAAAAATAACAACTGGAACATTCTCTCTTGTGTGATCATTTCCAGGAAATGTAGGATCACATCCATGATCGGCAGTAAAAATTAATAAATCCTCTGTATCAAGCTTATTAATTAACATTGGTACCTGAACATCAAATTCTTCAATTGCTTTTGCATATCCTTCCAAATCACGTCTATGTCCAAATTCTTGATCAAAATCATTTAAATTACAAACACATAATCCAGTAAAATTTTTATCCATCACATCACTTAATTTATTTAATGCTTCTGTATTATTACCTGCTTTCATTTTCTTTGAAATCCCATCTTCATCAAAAATATCTGTAATTTTCCCAATCGAAATCGTAGCATAATCATTTTCTTGTAATAGATTAAAAACACTTTTAGTAGGTGGTTTTACTGCTAAATCATAACGATCATTTGTAAATCGAAAGTTCCCAGGCTTTCCTGTAAATACACGAGCAATCACCCTCCCAATTTTTAACTCTTCTGTCATTGTAATTTTTCTTATTTTTTCAGCATACTCATAGAGTTTTGCCGCAGGAATAATATCTTCATGTGCAGCAATATACAGGTTAGAACCATTCGAAGTATAAAGAATTAATGCACCATACTGCATATGCCTCTCCCCAAGTTCATTAATAATATCAATTCCCTGAGCATTTTTATTTCCAATGACACGTCTTTTTGTTAGTTGTTCAATTTGTTCTAATAAATCACGTGGAAATCCATTTTCTGTAAATGATTTAAATGGCACTAAATTCCTTACCCCAAGAAGTTCATAATGACCTGTTAGTGTATCTTTTCCTGGATTTGTTGGTCTAGCGATTGTATAATAGGCTTCTACTTCATCATTTTCCGCCATCGTTAAAGTATCCATAAACCCTAATTTCTTTAAGTTAGGCACAAATAAATTATATTGTTCATTAATATGACCTAGAGTATTGGCACCAGTATCACCATAGTTGGCTGCATCCATTGCTTCCCCTACTCCTAAAGAATCAAGAATTACTAAAAATACTCTTTTAAATTTCATAATTTATTCCTCGTCCTTTCTTGGATGATATTTCTTATAATCTTTTTCTACCTTTTGGTTTGAAATATGCGTATAAATTCTAGTAGTTGAAATATCACTATGTCCTAGCATCTCTTGAATTACTCGAAGATCTGCCCCATTTTCTAGTAAATGAGTCGCAAAACTATGTCTTAATGTATGTGGAGAAGTATTAGGGTCTAGACCTTTTTCTGATAATATTTTTTTTAAAATCTTAAAAAAGCCCTGTCTTGTAATCGGTTTCCCATGATTATTTAAAAAAAGATAATCATAACGCTCCCTTTTTTCTAATTGACATCGCACCTCTAAATATTTAGATAAAGAATCAATAATAAAGTCATTAATAGGAACAATTCTCTCTTTTCTTCCCTTCCCCATGCAACGTACAGTACAATTAGTTAAATCAATATCATTTAATGTTAAACTAAGAAGTTCACTGATTCTCAACCCTGTACCATACAATAATTCTAACATAGCCTTATTCCGATAGTCAAATGGTGTCTCTATCTGAATATCCAATAGGCAATCTACATCTTGAACTGATAAAGTAACTGGTAGTTTTTTTTGTAATTTAGGTTGTGAGATATTTTTGGAAACATCTTGCTTTAAGTCTCCAGTTTTCACAAAGTATTTATGAAAATTTCTAATAACAGTAATGGAATGTGCAATAGATTGAGGTTTTAGATTTTGATTACTTAAAGCTTTTAAGTATTCTGTAATATCTTCATACTTTATATCCTCAATATTCCAAATACCACGTCTTACTAAAAATGCCATGTACTTTGTTAATTCATTTTGATATGAATTTTTGGTATTAATGGTTAAATTTTGTTCTACAATGACATAATCTAGATATTCTTCTATCTGATTTCCTAGCTTCATATTACTTCCCTACAATCCTTTTATATTATAACATATTTCTTTTAAAAAGTACTCTTTTTTGATAAAATATAAGTGGTGATTAATATGAAGAAGCCACTGGCATTACAATTAACTCCTAATTCTATCAATGAAGTGATCGGTCAAAAACATTTACTAGGCGAAAATAAAATATTAAGAAATCTAGTTAATAATAAGAAAATATTTTCTATGATTTTATATGGAAAACCTGGGATTGGAAAAACAACGATTGCAAATGCAATTGTTAAGGATTTAGGAGTCAGGTATCGTTTTTTTAATGCTACAATGAATAATAAAAAAGACTTTGATATCGTCGTAGAAGAAGCTAAAATGTATGAGGGAATTGTCCTAATTATGGATGAAATTCATCGTTTAAATAAGGACAAACAGGACTTACTCTTACCGCAACTAGAAAGTGGATTAATTACTTTAATTGGAATGACTACTAGTAATCCATATCATAAAATCAATCCTGCCATTCGTAGTAGATGCCAGATATTTGAATTAAAGGATTTAACAAGTGCAGACATTTTAGAAGGATTAAATCGAGCTACCAAGCACCCTGATTTAGAAGGAATCAAAGTAGAAAAAGGGGTATTAGAACATATTGCATCTCTTTCAGGAAGTGACCTTCGTTATGCATATAATCTATTAGAGATGGCATTTTATTCTTCAAGTAATAAAAAGATTACATTAGATTTAATAAAAAGTATTCATAACAAACCAGTAATTATATCTGATAAAGGCGAATCGGGTCATTATGATTTACTGAGTGCATTTCAAAAATCTATTCGTGGAAGTGATGTAAATGCTAGCCTTCACTATTTGGCAAGACTACTTGAAATGGAAGATTTGGATAGTATTTACCGGCGGATGAGTGTAATTGCTTATGAAGACATAGGACTAGCAAATCCAGAAATTGGACCTAGAGTGATGGCTGCAATTAGTGCCAGTGAACTAGTAGGGCTTCCAGAAGCAAGAATTCCCTTAGGAGAAATTGTAATAGAAATGGCATTATCTCCTAAATCAAATACAGCTCATCTTGCACTTGATAAAGCGTTAGAAGATGTTCGAACAGGCCGCTGTGAAGATATTCCTGATACCATTAAAATTCACTCTACTATTTATAAATATCCACATGATTATCCTAACAATTTTGTAGTACAGCAATATTTGCCGAATAATCTAAAGGGTAAAAAATACTATATTCCAAAAGATACTTCACCAAATGAACGGATGTTAAAACAAATCAATGATAAATTAGAAAAATTAAGAGAGGAAGAACAAAATAAACTAACAGAAACAGAATCATAAAAAAAGGAATCCTATATGGTTCCTGTTTTAAATCTAGTAGAAGCATAAGAATTTAAGATTTCTTCTGCATCCATATCACTAATTATATTATTATGAATAAGTCCATTTAAATAATACATATCCGTAATACAATTGTCTGTTAAAATTAAATTATATAATCTAGGTAAACACTCTAAACAACAAGGATTTACAATTTTATTTCCTTTTAAATCCACAACTTCCAAGTTCGATAAATAAGATAAAGATTCAATATTTTCTACTTCTGTACCATTCAGTATTATAACTCTTAAGTTAGATAAGTTCTTAAATGAACTGATATCTGAAACATTAGGACAATCAGCAATTCTTAGATATTCTAGTGCACCTAGTTTTGAAATTTTACTAACATCTGCAAATGTGCATTCGTCCAAGTTTAAACGTCTTAAATTCTTAAAATATTTTAAAGCATCTAATACTTTTTTATCTTCACATCCATCTAAAAAGACAGTATCGATGTCATCTATATAAGTAGCATCAATTGATGATAGTGTAGAATCAATGTCAGTAGTTACCATATATTCATATGGTTGAACTCCAACTTTATAGAAATTTAAAAGATATTGTCCATCTTCTTTCTGATCAATAGCAATACTATTAATTCTATTATCATTTTCGACAATTCCTACTTCGTCTGCATAATTAGTTTGTCTTTTTTCTTGTTGCTTCGCCAGTAATAAATCAAGTTGATGTGATGTCTTACCTACTTCCTGTTGAAAGTCTTCTAATTGTACCTGTAAGTCATCATATTTTTGACATAATAATTGTTGTTGTGCAGCATACTCATTAATGCGTTCCTCAAACGATGCCTCCATTTCTTTCATTTGTACATTCGAATATACAATACTACCACCCATCAATAGAGTAGCAGCATAAAACTTTAAATTTGTTATTTTCATACATAACCCCCCTTAAAAGTAAGCATATTATAGCACAAATCTTAAAAAAAAGCAAGAGAAATTTCTTGCTGGTACTTTAGAAAGCATAGGTATTTAGACTAACAAACTTTTATTATGAACTACTCTACCTTACTTACACTTACAAAAGAACGATTTTTAAGTTCTTGATATAAAGTAGATTTTTCGTATACATCTTTATTTTTGCCCTTGCTTTCTACCTTTCCATTGGATAATACAATCACACGATCGGCTATCTCCATCATTTCAGGTTTATGTGTTACCATAAGAATGGTGTGGTCAGCCTTTAAATCAAGCAAGATGGAAAGAATCTGATTGGTAGTTTCTGGATCAACATTTCCTGTAATTTCATCAAATAATAAGATTTCTGCTTTCGATAACAACGCTCGTGCAATGGCCAATAGCTGCTTTTTACCGCTAGTAACAATTGCATCTTCCTCATTAACAATCGTATTATATCCTTTGGGTAATGACATGATAAAGTCATGAATCCCTACTCTTTTACATGCTTCAATTTGAAGATTTCGATTTGAATTCACTAAATTTAAATTATCACGAATACTCATATCAAAAACAAATGGTTTCTGATAAACACCTGAGACATTGGATGTATAAACATGATTGGTGTAGTCGTAAATATTTACATTATCAATTAAAATAATCCCAGAGGAAACCTTATGAAGACGATATAACAAGTGAATGATGGTAGACTTTCCACTTCCAGAATGACCGATAATTGCATTAATCTCATTTGGATATACCTTAAAACTAACATTATCTAATGCCTTCACATCTTTTACTTGATAACTTACCTTTTTGAATTCTATGAGTCCTGAAATATAATCATTATCAATGTCGCCGAAATCAAATTCTTTTTGTGGGGGATAATCGATAATACTTCGAATTCTTTGCATTCTTACTTTATAGTTATTCAAATTGAGTAAGTACTCTAATGTCTGATCTGTTGCAGTTACAATAGCTTCAAAATAACTAATTAATAAAACAAGTTTATCCAAAGTCATTTGTTTTCTAATTACCATGGATGCCAAAATCATGTATAACACAAATTTTGTAAAGTACAAAATAACAGGTAAAATACTATATCTTTTAATTAAATAATTTCTTCTTTTTGTATATTTTTCTTTCCAACAACCCCTGGTTTTCCATAGTTTTTTATTAAGATTAGTCATTAAATTCAATGTTTTTACTTGCTTTAGATTTGCAAGCATCTGATTTAAAATATCAATGACTTTATCGTCATACTTTCTTTCTCCTTCATAGCACTTAGAAACCGCTAAAGAATTAGAGTCCATTAAAAGAAAATAAAAGATAACTAAAACGACTACTAGGGAACCGACTAGAATACTATAGTGAAGAAAGATAAAAAATAAAATAATGATTTTGATTAAATTCATAATCGCACCAATAAAGGCATCTACCACATCTACAGTATAACCAATATCTGTATTACAAACATCCATGATTTTCCCTTTTGAAATCTTTGTTAGAATATCATCATTGGATGCGATAATTTCAAATAAATAATCCTGAATCTCTGTATGATACATCTCTCCTAATTTTTTATAGGAAAAATATTTCCAATATAATGCGAAGAAATATAGAAAATAAAAGAATAAAAACAGACAACCATAAAAGAAAACTAAGTTCATATTCTCTTCTGTAACCATTGCAATGATTCCTGCAGCAGCAATTGGTGGGAGTAAACTAAAAATATGATGAAAAGCAGAAGATATAAGCATTAGAAAAACATATTTCTTACTTTGTTTTTTTGTAATAACTCGAAAATCATCAAAGATATTCAAATAATTTCGAAACATATTATCCTCCTTTTAGAAAAAGAAGTTCTTTGGATAGAACCTCTTCTATTTAATGTTTTTATCGTACTCAATATCTGAAATTTCATATTTTCTATTTTCTGATATCTTTTTCATAATTTTATTTACGGAGTACCCAACAATTGCTAGAATAAAGAAATAAATAATTCCAAAAGATGAAAAAGATGGTGCAGATTCTGTAAACAAATCAATTAAAGATGCACCAACACCCATGGAGGTAACAATTGTTAAACTATTAACTGATTTTTCAGTAATAGATGACTCCAAACTATCGAATAATTTTGCTGCTTGATTCAAATAATTCTTTGTCATTGCCCAAATTTGTTGCATATAGCTTACTGTATTAATTAATGTTTCATAGCGGTACCCAATTAAATCTAATGATTCAATTAAATTAGAATCACTCTTCGCAATTTTTTCTCTTGTTTTGATATATGTATTCATCTGATTAATTCGAGAATCAATCAAATTGACCGTTTTTCTATAACCATCAATCTTATTACTGAAAGCAATAATATCCTTTCCTCGAACATGAGAATTTTCTTTTACTTCATCGATTTTCTCCCAAATAATGCGATGAAGATTTAAATAGCGATGAAGTTGTGCCTTAAACTCACGAATAAAAATCTGTTCTTCAATATAACGTTCCACTTGATGCATATCCTTTGTTTTATTATTAATAAAATAATATTTATTTCCACGAACCACGTCATAATGTTGATTTTTGTAATCAAAATATTTTTGTTTTTCCGTTCTACTAAGAAGTGCTTGCATTTCTGCCTCTTTGGCATTATTTAAAACAATAAAGTAAGGATATACTGTTTCAATATTAGCAAGTTCCTTTGGAACAGGAGCACCTAAACTAAAGAGATAGGAAAATGCTGGAGATAGCTTTTTCTCATAGTACTGTGCCAAAGACTCAATGTCCTGAAATAAGGAAAATTCGTTGACATCCCCATCATTTAAAACGATAAGTCCATCTTCAAATATTTTAATTTGAATTTCTGTATTTGTAGTAAGCATTAAATATTCCAGTCCATCTACATTGTACTCAACGTGGGCAAGATCTAAGTCAGTTCTCATTTTTTGAAGTTTATTTTTGTCTAACTTTAATTGTGAAGTTCCATCACGAACAAAATCATAAATTTCAGATAGTTGCAAGGTAGTACGTTGAAACCACCCACCAATATATATTCTCTCAATTTTCATAGTTCTTATCCTCTTACATTCATAGAAAAGAAGCCTGCATCATCTAAATGAAATCCGTATTTTTTATAACAAGTATGTGCTGGAACTCGAATATTATTAGACCATAATTCCATCTTTTTGCACCCGTGTTCCTTACAAATTTTCTCAATTTCCATTAACATTTTAGTGGCAATATTATGTCTACGATATTCTTCCATAACACAAACATGGTTTAAAATCGCATAAGTATTCATTTTTTCATACATCGTATGAACCACTGTAATTTTAGCATGAGATACAATCTTATCATCTACTATTCCTACTAGATAAATATTATTTGGATCATCTTTCGTTTCTTCAAACACCTTAAGTGCATATTCGTAAGGGGTATCCTCAATAAACACAACGTTACATAAATCAATAATCTCTTTTATGTCATCCCTTGTTGCTATTCTAAATTTTACTTCCATATTACTTCCTCACTTTCAAACTGACTTACTATGAAGCTTATTTTCTTATATCTTAAGTATAGCCTATTGAAACAAATTTTGACAAGTCTTTTTACGATTAGAATGTAAAGTTGGCAAGAAAAAAAGCACTTTGTTAAATGCTTTCATTGTTTACTTCTACAAAACGATCAAACTTTTTCATTTCGTTGTCTACTAAATCAGTTTCCCTTAAGGATTCAATAATTCTTTTTTGCTCTTTCGTAAGTTTCTTTGGAGTAATTACTTTTAATACAATGTACATATCACCTTTTCTTTTAGTAGATTCATTATGTACACCTTTTCCCTTAATACGATGTTTATCTCCTGATTCACTACCTTCTGGAATAGTCAGAACTACATTCCCATACAAAGTTGGAATTTCTTTTTTTGCTCCTAAAATTGCTTCTACTATTGTAATAGGAGTTTCTAAGTAAATATCATCCCCGTCACGAATGTAAAAATCATGTTCAGAAACGCTAAATTCGATATATAAGTCACCATTTGGTCCTCCATTCGCACCAGCAGAACCTTTTCCAGACAAGCGAAGTCTATTTCCGTTATCAACCCCAGCAGGGACTTTGACTTCTAAAGTTTTCTTGACTTTTACACGACCATTCCCATTACAGTGAGTACATTTCTTTTTATAGGATTTTCCTGTACCACCACAATTTGGACAAGTTGTCTTTGAAAGAAAGCTACCAAAGATAGTCCTTTGTTCACTCGTAATCGTACCGCTTCCATGGCATTTCTCACAAGTAGATTCATTGAATCCACCTTTTCCATCACATTCTTCACATTCATCAATAATATCAATATCAATCTCTTTTTTGGTTCCATAGATTGCCTCTTTGAACGATAATTTCATTCGAATTAACGAATCATTTCCTTTACTACGCCCACCAAAGCCTCCAAAACCTCCAAATATATTATCAAAAATATCCTCATAATCAAACCCGCCAAAATCAAATCCTCCAAAGCCACTGGCACCACCAGCACCTCCACCTTGGAATGCTGCATGACCAAATTGATCATATTGCTTTCTTTTTCCTTCGTCCGAAAGAACAGCATATGCCTCTTGAATTTCCTTAAACTTTTCTTCGGCTCCTGCTTCTTTATTAACATCTGGATGATATTGTTTCGCTAGTTTTCGAAAAGCTGATTTGATTTCATCTTGAGAAGCGGACTTGCTGACTCCTAAAACTTCATAGTAATCACGTTTCTCCATATTACCACCTTCTCCATTCTATAATAAATTTTCATATTCATCAATTAAATCATTAAACATATCAAGGGCTTTCTCTATTACTTTACTATCTAATATATCAACACCCGCTACTTTTAGTTCTTCTACTGGATCCATAGAATCTCCTGTTTTTAAGAAGTTTAGATAATCTTCTACTGCATTTTTTTCTTTATTTTTAATTCTATTTACAATATAACATGCTGCAGATAAACCAGTTGCATACTGATATACATAGAAATTGTAGTAAAAATGTGGAACTCTCTCCCATTCATAACGAATTTCATCATTGATGATTACATTTGAACCAAAGTATTCTTTATTTAATTCATAATATTGATCACAAAGAGTTTGGTTTGTTAAAACTCCAGTTTTTTCATACGTATCAAAAGCAAACTCTTCAAATTCGCTAAACATAGTTTGACGATAAATGGTTGATTTAAATAAATCCATCATTTCACTAATAATCACTCGTTTTTCTTTTTTATCTTCTAAGTGATCTAACATATAATAATTTAATAACATTTCATTCACAGTAGAAGCCACTTCCGCAACAAAAATTTTATAATCACTATAATTATAGGAATTATATTTATTAGAATAATACGTATGCATAGAATGACCTAGCTCATGCGCAAGAGTAGATACATCGTGGTAGTTTCCTTGGAAATTTAAAAGCACATAAGGAGCAGTGTCATAACTTCCTGCAGAATATGCACCACCACGTTTTCCCTTATTTGGATAAACATCAATCCATCTTTCATCAAAGGCTTTTTGAATCGTTGAAACATAGTCATCACCAAATACTTTTACAACGTCTAAAACAATTTCCTTTGCCTCTTCAAAACTATATTTTTTAGCTAACCCTGGTTCTAAATTGACATACGTATCATATAAAGAAAAATCCTTAATATTTAACACTTTCTTTTTTAAATCAACATAACGATACATAACATCCATTTTCTTATGAACGGTTTGAATTAGATTATCATATACCTTTGGAGACACACGATTATAGAATAGTCTTGCTTCTTTACTATTTTTAAAACCACGCATCCTATTGATCGTAGAAACAGCCGCAATATGACCTTTTAATGTTTCTGTTAGAGTTTCTTTGTATTTTTCATATGAATGATATATAGTCATAAATGCATCTTTTCTAACCCTACGATCCTGACTCTTACAATAAATTAAGTAGTTCTCATTATTTAATTTTACTTCTTCATTTTCTTCATCTAGAATTGTTCCAAATTGCAGTTCTGAATTACGAATAATTCCTGCAACTTTTTGACTATTAGATAAAGCAACTTGTAAAGAAGATAGTAGCTTTTCCTCATTCTTAGATAAAGTATATGGTTGATTTCTAAAAATCCTTTGAAATAACAAACGATATTCCCCTAGCTTTGGATTCTCCTGAATCATTTTTTCAATTACAGAAAAATCTGCTTCTAAAAGTTCTGGGGTAAAAAAAGCAGTCTTTTCAGAATAACTAGCTTCCAATTGATTAAATTTACCAGATAGAGTTTGACTTTGAACATTAGAAATATCCTCATCATATTTTCGAATTGCATAAGTACCTAACTTACAAATTAAACGTTCTGCCTGTTCGCTTTTCTCTAAAAAATCAATTAAATGACTACTATCCTTTAGTAGATTTCCTTGATATGATGCTAATTCTTCAATAAATGATGTAACATTTTCATAATCTTTTTGATATTCTTTTGCATCTTTATAAACTGCTTCTAAATCCCAAGTAAATTCTTTTTCTTGTTCACTGCGTAATTTTTCTTTTTTCATTCGTTTCTCCCTGATTATTTTATTTTTTTCTTTTTAAGCTTTTTAATAATTTCTTATCACGTTTAGCTACTTGAGACCTTGTATATATATATGTGTTGGTACAATACCTAAATACAAATAATCTCAAGATGATTGATTTGGATTTACACTAACAATACTTTTTTTAAATCTCTTTAATGTTTTGATAGCTAAAATTTTTTCTTGAAAGGTGATACTACTCTCCTATGAATAAATAAAAATTATAATAAGCAACTAAGTTCTAGATTTACTAGAACTTAGTTTGACTTTCCCATTTATTTTTCTTCGTAATCTGCTTCTTTGACATCTGAATCATCATCAGAAGAATCACTCTCTGAACTATTTTCTCCTTGTTCTTTTTGAACTTGTTGATATACCTTAGTAGCAAGTGCCATTGCTTTTTCTGTCAAGGCATCTTTTTTCTTCTTAATGTCTTCAATATCATCCTTTTCTAATGACTCTTTTAAGTCTTTTATTAATTCTTCTGCTTCTTCTTTTTCAGCATCTTCTATCTTGTCTTTTAAATCTTTAATTGCTTTTTCTGTTTGAAATATCATTTGTTCTGCTTCATTTCTTGTATCAGCTTCTTCTTTTCTCTTAGCATCTTCTTCTTTATGAGCCTCTGCTTCTTTCGTCATTCTTTCAATTTCTTCATCGGTTAGATTTGTATTAGAAGTGATGGTAATAGATTGTTCTTTATTGGTTCCTAAGTCTTTTGCTGTAACATTAACAATTCCGTTGGCATCGATATCAAATTTTACTTCAATTTGAGGAACTCCACGAGGAGCAGCAGGAATTCCAGTTAATTGAAAGTGTCCTAATGTTTTATTATCATTTGCCATACTACGTTCTCCTTGAAGAACATGGATATCTACAGCCGGTTGATTGTCAGCAGCGGTTGAGAATACTTGACTCTTAGAAGTTGGAATCGTTGTATTTCGATCAATCAATACAGTCATAACTCCACCTAATGTTTCAATACCTAAAGAAAGTGGTGTAACATCTAATAATACGATATCATTAACTTCTCCTGTTAAGACTCCACCTTGAATAGCAGCACCCATAGCAACAGCTTCATCAGGATTGACTTCATGAGAAGGTTTTTGTCCAAGTTCTTTTTCTACCAATTCTTGTACCATAGGAATACGAGTAGATCCTCCAACAAGAATTACTTTGTCGATGTCTTTTGCCTTTAGTTTAGCATCCTTTAAAGCCTTCTTTACTGGTTCTAATGTACTTTCTACTAAATCACGGATTAAATCTTCAAATTTTGCACGAGTAACGGTCATATCAATATGAAGTGGTCCATCTTCCCCTTGTGCAATAAATGGAGCAGATACTTGTGTAGAAGTCATTCCACTTAAATCCTTCTTTGCCTTTTCTGAGATTTCCTTTAAACGTTGCATTGCAAGTTTATCTTTGGATAAATCAATATCATTTTCCTTCTTAAATTCAGCTACTAAATAGTCCATTAGACAGTTATCAAAGTCATCCCCACCTAGTTTATTATTTCCAGCAGTAGATTTCACTTCAAAGATTCCATCTCCAAGTTCTAGAATCGATACATCGAAAGTACCTCCACCTAAGTCGTAAACTAAGACAGTTTGATTCTTGTCTTGCTTATCAAGCCCAAAAGCAAGTGCTGCTGCTGTTGGTTCATTGATAATTCTCTCTACCTCTAGCCCTGCAATTTTTCCAGCATTTTTCGTTGCCTGACGTTGTGAGTCATTAAAATAAGCAGGAACAGTAATAACAGCTTTTGTTACTTTTTCTCCTAAATATTTTTCTGCATAATCTTTCATATAAGAAAGAATCATTGCAGATACTTCTTCTGGTGTATACTTCTTTCCTTCAATTTCTACTTTCTTAGAAGTACCCATCAATCTTTTAATAGAAGAAATCGTATTTGGATTCGTTAGTGCTTGACGTTTTGCAGCATCTCCAACAATACGCTCTCCTTTTTTGTAGGATACAACCGATGGAGTAGTTCTTCCTCCCTCTGGATTTGGGATAACTGTAGCAGCTCCCCCTTCTAATACAGCAACACAACTATTCGTTGTACCAAGATCAATTCCTATAATTTTACTCATTATTTATCATTTCCTTTCTCTTCATTTTTATCTTTATTTTCATTTGATACTATTTCGGTTTTATTTACCTTAACAACCGCAGGTTTAATGACACGCTCTTTATATTTATATCCCTTCATTAATACTTCTAGAACCATATCATCTGGTTTTTCGGGATCATTTTCTACAAGCATCGCTTCCATATAATTTCCATCAAATGGATATCCAAGCGCTTCTATTTCAACCACTCCATAATTTTTTAAAATATCATGAAATTGTTGATTAATCATTTTAATTCCACTTTGAATCTTTTCCTCTTTTTCAGTTTCTGCCTTTACACCCGCTGCATGATCTAAGTTACCCATGACATTTAAAAGATCCATAATCAAATCCTGATTTGCATACTTTAATGTATTGGCTACCTCTTCATCTTTTCTCTTTCGATAGTTAATAGATTCAGCCTGTTGATACATTAGCTTATTTTGCAAATCGAGGATTGTTTGCCTCAAAGTTGCTATTTCCTCAGCTTGATCCCCATTACAGCACTCTTTATGTCCTTTTCCATAGCAATGATGCTTTTTTTCATGCATAGTTTCATGTGACTCACAAGTAGTAGTGTTTCCTTCTTGTACATTTTCTTTTTCTTCTGTTTTATTCTCCATGATCATCTTCCTTATCTTCTATATTTTGCTTAATGAATTCGAGAAGTGAAACAACTCTCTCATAATCCATTCGTTTTGGACCCACAATGGCAATGGTTCCTTCCTGAGACGGTGTACGATATTTGGTCTGAACAATGGTGACATCTTCGTCTAATTTGTTTTCTTTCCCGATATATACTTTGATATCATTATTATCTGTTTCAATATTATTGAGTAGTGCTGCATCATCTAGTTTTCCAAAAATATTTTTAATTTTATCTACACTATTGAACTCTGGTTGCTTTAAAATATTATTTCTTCCAACGACATTGATATTTTTATTGGAAAAATCTTGAAACACTTGATAAAAGGTATTATAAACAAGTTCATGTTCCTTCACATAACGGTCAATAATTGGTTTTACTTCAAATTCAAGCTTACTACTTACCTCATCAATGGGTGTTCCAACAATCAAATCATTAATGAGTGTCACTGCTCTTTTAATTTCTTCCATAGAAACGTTTTTAAAAGAAACCTTTTTATGTTCTACATGTCCTTTATCAGTAATGACGATAGCAATCATTTCAGAACTATCTAAAGGAACAACATTCACTTCTTTTAAATGATTATCATGACTTGTTTTTCCAAGTACAATGGAAGTGTAGGAAGTCATTTCTGAAATTAGTTTTAAACTTTGATTCAGGCAATCACTCAACTCTAATTCATTATTCTTAAAGATAATCTGCAGTTTCAGCATATCTTCGCCATTGATTTCTTTTGGGTTCATCAAATAATCAACATAATATCGATACCCTTTTTCACTTGGTACTCGTCCTGATGAGGTATGTGTTTTTTCTAAAAGATTTAATTCTTCCAAAGTGGCCATTTCACTTCGTATGGTAGCACTAGAACAGTTCAACTTTTTGCAAAGTAATTTAGAACCAACTGGCTTCGCTAATTGAATGTAATTAAGGACAATTAATTTTAATATTTCCTTCTGTCTCTTAGTAAGCATAAATACCTCCTAGCACTAAAATACTTCAAGTGCTAATATCATTATATTATTATGATTAGCAATTGTCAATATATGAGTGCTAATTTTTTAAATATTTGATTTGAAAGAAATTTTAAAAGAAAAAAACTGTGATTTCACACAGTTTAATATTGAATTACATAGGGGTCTTGTAAAGTACCGCTTCCAAGTACTACGGTTTCACTGTTTAATCGAATAACTGGCCGAATTCCACTCGTTACTTCTTTTTGGTCTGGATAAACCACTAGACATCTCGCACTCCAGGTGTTTCCACTTAAATCTCTAGAATCGGTCAAGCAATAACAGTTTTCTCCACCGATACCTCCCTCATTACAAGCATACTTTTGTCGACTAATAAAAAAGTATTCCCCGCTCGTTGAAGCAATTCCATTTGAATTCTGGCTTCTAGCATTTTTTAATGCATTTAAATCTGTAAGATAGACACTTTGCTCCCAACATTTTACTTCTTGGTCTTCAAAAGTACACATACTAGACGAGTCATTGGGATTCGATGGATTGGTACCAATATGACGAGCAGAAGTTGCATAAACACCATCCATATAGGCAGAAGATATTTCGTTTAATGTGTTATAAATATTATTCATACCAGCATATCCATATACTGATAAATTTGCAGTTACTTCGGAACTTACAATCTGTAATCCATAATTTCCATCATTATATAAAACTTGCCAAGTTCCGTGATAGTCTGAAGGAGTAATTGTCTGATCTTGAATACCATTATCTTCCCTAGAACTTGTATAAGAATCATTAAAAGTGCGATAAGTCACATAATCTCCTGGTCTCGCAACATTAGATAGTTTATAAGAATTCGATGGAATCATTACGGATTGCTGACTGTAATAGCCACCATTTCCAACATTATCATAAACGTAGATATTAGTTAAGTAGTTTTGATTGTAATGACCAAATGTAGAAGGGGTAATATCACATCGATATGCATTTTCACCTGCATCCCAAACAGCATGAAAGGTATGCCAATTATTATATCCCCCTGAAGTCGTAGCAGTTTGACACTCAATACGATTAATTCCAGAAGAAGAATCCATAATTTTAATATATAAAGGAGCCAATCGATTCGTAACTTCACCCCAATATAATCCCGATAAAGTCGGTTGAGACGAGTTCACATGAATTTTATGTACTACAGATGCTTCACTTTTATTTCCCACAATATCAACGGATTTAAATGTAACTTGATTACTACTAAAACCATCTGGAGGAACCCATATATTTCCTGTAGTACCATAAAAAACACCATCTTTATAAATTTCATAATATTTAAGCCCATGATTATCACTCGCATCTAATTGAATTTTCACATTTCCTTGCCAAGAAGAAGAACTAATTCCGCTTAGATAAGTAACTCTTGGAATTTGCGGTGGTGTTTTATCTAACCATATATCATATCCATCCGACCAGCCACTTTTATTACCTGCTACATCGACTGCGCGAATATAAATGGTCCAAAGCCCATCTTGCGTAAAATCCCATGGATTACTAATTTTTATTCCCTCTACTGCTTCATTAGAATCTTTATACTCATAATAATCAATGCTTCCATTGTCGGACGCACTAAAACTTAACCGTATATCATGTCCCGTCCAAACTCCTGATGTATAACCATTTAAATTAACTGTTGGAATATCTGGATTTTCAGTATCCCTATGAATTTTCTGTTTATCTGAAAATTCTCCTTTATTTCCAGCAAAATCTATCGCCCGAAATGTGACATTATCACTACTAAAATTATTCGGTGGTATCCATGATTCATCAGTATTAGCATAAAAGAATCCATCCTTATAAATTTCATAATATCGTATTCCTATATCATCCTTAGCATTTAATTTTATAGAAATATCATTTTGCCATTTACTTGTACTTTCTCCTTTTAAATAATCAACGGTTGTTTTAGAAGGTGGTTCTATATCCATTTGAATTGGAACGGTTTGAACAGCACTAGAATTGTTACTTGCATCTACTACCTTTACTTCTATTTCACCCCATAAGCTTTCTTCAATTGGAATGGTAATATTGGTGCGATTTGTATTATATATATTCCATTTGGTTGCATTTTTTTCTTTATAATAGACAGCCTGAATCCCACTACCCTCTAAATTGGGATAGCGCCTTCTACAGTCACTTCCTATAACACAAGCATAATCTCTCGCACTTAGACGAATTGATAACCCTTTATTCGTAATTGTCCCCTCATAATTGGCAGCACTTACATAAGATAAATAAAAAGAATCAATCACAGGTGCAACAGAATCAACGACACGAATCGATTTTGTAATTCTATCTGCACGATAAGCCCAACTGATAGTAGTAGTACCAAGTACTGTAGTATCGATAGACTTGGGAGTTCCTTCCAATCGGTCATCAATAATTCTCGTTCCATTTGCCGTTTCTTCTACTACCTGTGCCGTTGGAATACTAACAAAATCTCCCTGATTTACAGCAGTAGGAAGCTGTCCATTTAAGTGGATTGCATAATTTCTAGCATTTCCGTTACTACCTACATATTCACAATTCTTAATATCAGATTTATATTTCTTTCCACAGGTAAGACAAACTAAATAATCATAACTACTTTTTCCTTTTTTTATAACAGTGACAGTTCCATCACATAACTTTCCATCTTCATCTTTTACTTCATCAATATAATTATTTTTTACTAATTCATCTAAGGTAACAACGGTAGAAGCATTCACCTCTCTTGGTAATAAACTCCTGTAATCCAATAAATAATCCTTTCCCGCTGCTAAAAAATCAGTTTCTAAACCGCGATAATAGGATATTTTCCCCTTCGTTAGATATCCACCGACTGCTGGTACTGCAAGTCCCAATAAGATTCCCAAAATGACCAAAGTAGCTAATAATTCGACTAAAGTAAAGCCCTTTTTATTTCCCATACTTTTTCCTCCATCTAGTAATCTTTCATCATTCGATTTCTACCATATCTCCTAATTCTTCTCGGTCACAATCTTCACTTACATAATTACCGCATACTAGACAAGCATAATAGGTATACCCACCTTTTTCTTCTTCTGGATTTTTTAAAATATAAGCATAAGAGTTTTGCTCACTACAATATTTACTTCTATCCTTAGGATCATGAATTGGATCCATATAAGTACCCTTAATTAAATCACCAAGTGTTATTCTAATATACTCATTATCAGATTGAGGAAGACGCTTATTTTTACAAAATTCCCTACCACGATTATTCACACAATCTAACATAGCATCCATTGCAGAAGTAGTTAAAGCTTTTTCAGCCGATTGATAGGCACCCTTTTGACTTCTTTGGATATGGATATAATATGCTGGAACAGCAATTCCTAACAAAATAGAAAGAAGCACCATTACTGTCAGTAATTCAATTAATGTAAAAGCTTTTTTGTTTATTTTCTCCATAATTTAAGTCCCCATTCTACATACGTCTAGTATATCATTTGCTTTGAAAGTTTTCAAGGTAAACAAATGAATACAAAAGAAGAAACGAGTCTATAATAACATAATTGTATATATATTGAACTAATAATCTGTAAAGAGGAAATTCTATTCTAATGATTGAATTGCCTTTTTAATGATTGCAATAGAATCAGTTAATTTTTCCGTTTCTTCCTCATTCAATGGAATATAAATTTTTTCTTTGACTCCATCTTTATTTACTACTGCTGGAGTTGAAATACAAACATCATTTTTTTGATCATAACTAGAAACAGGCAATATAATATTTTTATCCTCTAATATCGCAGAAGTAATTCTCACCAAGCACATACCGATTCCATAATAAGTCGCACCCTTTCTTTTAATAATTTCATTGGCAGAATTTTTAACCTCTTCTTCTAATATCTTTTGGTCCTCTTTCGTTAAAAATGTATCAATCTTAGTTAAAGCAATACCTGCATTACTCCAACAAACAAATTCGCTATCCCCATGTTCTCCAATTACATAGGCTTCAATATCTTTTGGGCATATATTTATTTTTTCACTAATTAGATAGCGAAGCCTCGCAGTATCCAAAGTAGTTCCAGAACCAATAACCCTATTTGCAGGAAGATTAGAATACTTCAGTGTTAGATAGGTCATGACATCTAAAGGATTCGTGGCAACTAAAAAGATTCCATCAAAAGAAGATTTCATAACATTGGATACAATATTTTGAAAGATACCACTGTTTTTATGAATTAAATCCATCCTTGTTTCTCCAACTTCTTGATTACTTCCTGCTGCAATCACTACAATTTTTGCATCCTGACAATCAGAGTATTCACCCACTTTTACTTTTACTTTTGTAGGACTATAGGCAAGACAATGATTCAAATCCATAGCTTCCCCTTTTATTTTTTCTTTATTGAGATCAATTAGTATTAGCTCATCTACATAGGTATGCTGATTGAGTAATGCATATGCATAACTCATTCCAACGTTTCCACATCCAATTAAAACAACTTTATTTTTCATATAATCACCTTATTTTTATTATACAATCTTTAATAGCTAAAAAAGAGAAATTTACGAATATTTACAAATAATTTACTTTTTTTGACTAATAAACACTTAAAAAGAACTCAAGTTTCACTCATTGAGTCCTCTTTTTCCTAAGATATAGTTTTTAATTCGAATGACATCTGGTGCAGTCACTAATCCATCTTGATTGATATCAACGATTTTTGTAACTAAGAAATTGACTTGTTTCTTTCCCAAGACATAGTTCTTCGCTTGAATGTTATCAGCTGCGGTTACTAAGCCATCTCCATTTAAATCTCCTCGAACAGTGATCACTAGTTCATCGTAAACAAATCCATCAATTTCTAGTTTGATTACCATGTAGCTTCCTATGAATTTATCTTCTTCCGTAATTCCTACTCCATCACTTCCATATACATGAAGGGTAGATGGATCATTTAAGAAGTTTCCAATAAAGTCAGTCTTCTTCGTTTTCGGATCCATTCCGATTACATAATCCTCTGTCTCATTTCTATCAATCGTATAAATATCACTTCGAATCGTATATTCTAGGCTATCTCTTGTAATATGAATCTTATATTCTTGGGTTGTATATCCATCTTTCGCAATCACTTCTACAATATATGTACTAGTTGAGCCATCCACTAGATTCAAGTCTCCCATCAAGTTCACGGTTGCATCCTTATCTTTTGGTATCGCAGTAATCTCACTTGCTAGTAATTTCTTCTTTGACTTTGATACAGAAAGTGTATACTCAAATGTATTTGGATTAAATTCAAATGGATATCCCAAAACCTCTAATCGGTCTAGTCTTACTTCACTCGCTGTTTCTCGAATTACTGTAATTTCATACGTTTTAATATTTCCATCTTCTGCTGTTACCGTAATAGACCGTTTACTAGTACCCTCTGGTACAGACTGGCTCTCACTACCCGTAACTGTAGCATTTGAATCCTCTTTTGTTACAGTAAATCCAAGTTCTGTTTGATTATTTGTAAGGTGTAATGTATAACTTGTTTGTTCCTTATTGAATACTGGGTCTAAAGTTCCAACACTTGGAATTAAACTACTTAAATAGTTATTACTTGATACTTCTTTTGTAATATAAATTGTATAGGTATTCTCTTGACCACTCTCTGAAGTAACCTTGACTGGAAATGTGTTTAATCCTTGATTTAACAATTTTAAACCATGACCACTTACAGTTGCATTGCTATCTTCTAACGTTGCCTTAATTTCTATAATACTTGTATCACTACTAACTGTTAAATGATAATCACTCGTTGTTTTCACAAAAGTCTCTTCAAAGTTCATTGGAACATTCGACTTTAATACACCTAAATATGTTAAGTAATTATTCTCTGATTTTTTACGATTTACTATTACTTGATAAGCTCTTGTGATTCCAATCGATGATTTTACTTTAATTAGAATGGTATTTTCCCCTAAAGCTAAGGTATGCTCTCCTATTCCTGATATAATCGTTGATTGACTATCTTGTGTCGTAGCGCCAATTGTAATCTTATCTACTTCTCTTTCCACTTCTACATGGTAAGTCAACGTCTCAGGTTTAAATATAGGATCTAATGTACCCCGATTTACCGTTAGACTATCTAAATAATTATTGGTAGACATCGATCGATTTACGTAGAGGATATATTCTTGATTCAAACTTCCATCACTTGCAGTTACTTCGATATGAACTTCATTCATTCCAACTACAAATTTAAAATCACTACACATCGTATCATTACATTGATAAGTATTGCCATCTGTAATTTTTACAGTCGCATTCTTATCTTCTGTCTGATAGATTAATTGTAATTTGTCAAAAGAATCGATTTCATTATCTACATTAATAGAATATTCAAATAAATATTTTTCAAATGGATTATCGAATGAATAATCTTTTACTTTTAAATCCGTTAAGTAAGGACTAATTGATTCTTCTCTCGTTACCTCAATTTCATAAACATTAACAACTCCTGATTCACTCGTTACTGTAATTGAAATCGTATTTTTTCCATAGTTTAAAGAATAAGCTTGGAATCCACCAACAGTTGCATTTTCATCCTCTAGGGAACCAACCACTGTAATTTCATCTACTGTATAAGGAACCGTCACTTTGTATTTATTCACTGTTTTATCAAAAGTTTCACTTTCTGTTAGAGTTTGCTTTAAAACTCCTTCGCTAACATTTAAACTTGCTAGATAGTTATTATCACTTGCTTCTTTTGTTACTAAGACACGGTATGTTTTCTTAGTACCAGCTTCACTTTGGACAATAATATCAAAGTAATTTTCACCAGTAGAAATTGTCTTTAATCCATCCCCTGTAATAATCGCATTGTTATCTTCTGCGCTCGCTTTAATCATAACACTATTTACATTATTTTCTACTTCTACTGCATAGAAAGTAACTCCCTTATGAAATACTGGTCGAATTACATAGCCCTCGACTTCTAATGATTTAAGATTGTTATTTTTACTTCCCTCTTTTGTAACAGTCAAAGTATAAGTCTTTTTCGTTTCTCCATCTGGTGCAGTGACTTCGATAGTTACTATATTTTCTCCGGTTTGAAAGTTTTCATTTCCACTAATTACATAAGTAGATTCACTTTCTGTTGGAGTAATTGTTGTAAATGTAAGTTCGTTTAAACTTGTCTTTAAAGTATAGTTTTTTGTATTCTTATTAAATGTTGGACTTAGAATATGACTTTTTACTACCAAACTACTTAATGTTGCATCACTCGATTTCTTTCTGGTAACAACGATTTGATAATCTCTTTGTACTCCATCACTTCCAATAACAAAAACACTAATTCCATTCTTTCCAACTTTTAAATTATATTTTCCTGTTCCAATCACAGTTACACTGTCACTGAGGGCTTCTGCTGTTACTATAATATCAGAAATATGATTTTCTACTTCTAAAGTATAATTTAAAGTATCTGAATTAAAAGTCGGTGTAAGTTCTCCTCTATTTGTTTCTAGTTTTAATAAAGCTAGATTTTCTTCTATTGCCTCTTGCCTTGTAATCGAAAGTGTATAATCTTTGGTATGAACTCTATCTTCTGCAGTTACTCTAACAATCACCTCTCGTGGAGTTCCAACTACTAAAGCTCCACTTTGTCCTAAAATCTCAAAAGTTGCATTAGTATCTTCCGTAATTGCTTCAATATGAAGTTGATTTAAATCTGTAATGCGATTGGGAACCTTCACTTCATAGAAAATTGTAGTTTCGTTAAACATTGGTAGAAGGCCACCTTCTTCTACATAAAGGAAACTCAAATCATCATTGTCCGATTGATCACGAACAACTCGTACTTTATAGTTTTTAGTCGTTCCAGCTTCACTTGTAACACTAAGAATAATGTCATTATCTCCTGTATGTAAGGAATATGTTTTATTTCCTACAATCGTCGCAGTAGAAGAGGTAGGAATCCCTGTAATTTCAATCGACTTTATATCATATTGAACGTTAATCAAGTAGTCATATCCTAAAGAAGAATCCTCAATTTTGGTTACCTTACTTCCTCGATTATTTTTAACTTCTTTTAAAGAAGCATCGTCATCCTTATCTCGAGTCACCACTATAGTATACGTATTATCCATTCCTGATTCACTCGTAACTATTAATTGAATAGTAGTTACTCCTTTATTTAAAGAATATTTTCCATTTCCAATCATCGTTGCACTTGAATCATCTAAAATTCCTTGAATTTCAATCGTATTTACTTCAGGACCCACATGAATCGTATAATCGTTCTTAGTTTTATCAAATTTCTCGTTTAACGATCCTCCTGTAACTTGAATATCCTTTAGGTAATTGTTATCTGAAATTTCTTTTTCTACAATAAATTCAAATATTTGATAACTCCTATCTTCTGCGATACTAGTGATTACAATTTTATTAGAACTTGATATTAAATTACTATTTCCACGAATTATATAAGTGGTGGTATCTTCTTCAGGAGTCACTTTTACATTTAATTTCATGACATCTTTTGGTACTGTTAAACGATATTCTTTAATACTGTTATTAAAAGCTGGAGTAAAAGTGTAACCTTCAATTTCAACATTTAAGAGATTACTATTACTATTTTTCGCACGAATCACATTGATTTTATAAACTTGTATATCCCCTTTCACACTAGTCACAGTAAACTGAATTTCGTTTAGGCCTGATTTTAATACATAATTTCCATTTCCAGTCACCGTTCCTTCTTCAGCTATAGCATTTATGTTTACACTCATTACTGTATTACTTACATTCACTGTATATTCCATCATATTCTTATTAAAATCTGGTGTATAGGTTAGATTGTTATTATCTTGATCGGTAACACTTAAACTACTTAAATAAATATTGCTACTTGTTTCTTTATAGATATGGAGGATGGTTGTCTTTTTACTTCCATTTTCTGCTTTTACTGTGATAAAACAATCTGTTAGTCCATGATTTAAATTCGTTAAGGTATAAGTATTATCTGTAAGAACTGTGGAACCTACAGATACGGTTGCATTCACATTCTGTGGTTTTGCTTCTAGTTTTAATTCAGTTGTATCTGAAGGAACTGTAATCGTATACTCAAAAACATTAGGATTGAATTCAAGTGCTACTCCTGTTGGATCTAGTACTTTTAAACTAGATAAATTATTATTTCCTTTATCATCCCTACTAATTCGGTAAGTGTAGATATTAGAATTTTTTTGATCCTCACTGATAATTTCTATTTCAAATTCGTTAATTCCATCTTCTAAAGTAAATGTATGATCTGTTACTTCTGTTTTTACTCCGTCCTTGACAGTGCGATAAATTGCAGTTTGCCATTTACTTTTTAACTCTGCTTCTAAAGTTACAGTTTGCGTCTGGAAAGGCACTAAAATTGTATATAATGGTGTATCTTTATCAAAAGTATAATCACATAAAGTGGAACTAAGATCACATAAATAGGTATGAGAACTACTAAATTTAATTGTATTTGGTGTAGCATCATCATCCGCATCTCTTGTTACATGAAGTATATAGGTTTTTGTAGCCCCATCGGTTGTTTTAACAATTACCTCATGGTCAGTTTCTCCAGGTGCAAATTCGATTTCTCCAATTCCTGTTACTTTTGCAGTACTGTCTTTTGGAGTAGCAGAAATTGTTGTTTTCCTTTGTTCCTTTGTTAGATGAATCCAGTACTCTTTATTCCATGTTTCAAAAGAAACTGTATTTTCAGCCTCATCCATAAGATCTGTTTTCGCTTGGTTGACTTCTAAAGTATCTAAAAAGGCATCCCCTACAATGATAGATTTTGGTGTAATTTTCGCAAATCCATTGCCATCATTTCCAGTCATAGTATCTGTCCCATCATGGGTTGGCATCTCCATATATCCTGGAATTGTAATTGGTTGATCTCCCTCGAAAGGTACAAGTAAGGCAATGTAACTAGAACCACCACCTCCACCAGCACAGTAAGAACCACCACCACCGTAGTAGCCTCCACCGCCTCCACCAGCAGAAGAAGAGGCACGAAGTCCTGTACCACCATAACCAAAGCCACCTCTAGTTGAAGATTTTCCACTTGCATATCCAGCAGAGGTTTGACTTCCAGCATATCCAGCAGGGTTTCCCGATTTTCCATAACCATTTTGTCCATCTAGTCCACCACCAGCACCACCTGAGAAGTTATAAGAAGGTCCTGTATACCAAGCACCTCCACCGCCTCCGCCTCCAGCAACGATTACTCGACTAAATAAACTATCAGAATCATCCCAAGTACCAGAAATGGTACGAATATCTGTGGCTCCGCCTCCACCTCCAGCAAGTTGTCCATAACTACCAACGCTAGCGCTTCCACCACCATTATATCCGCCTCCAGTAGTTCCAGAAGAAACGGTTTGTCCTTTACCACCAACGTAGATATAAACCGTTTGATCGACTTCTAAGCGATAATATCCTTTCGAATATCCTCCTTTACCGCCAACGGATGCACTATTGGAATCAGCACCACTCGCACCCCATACTTCAAATTCATAAATACCTGAATATGGTGCAGTAAAGGTTTGAACATCTCCTGTATAAGAGTAAGTAGTTCCTTGATTATCTAACACTTCTTGAATTCGATTGATATGTAGTGTGTAAGTAGTAGATAAAACTCCATCTAAATCCACTTGAATCGTTACAACTTCATCTTTTGGTCCAACATAACGAGGTTCCGTGATAGTGATGACAGATTCCTTGAACCAAGAAGTGGCATCAATATGTAATTCTCTAGCATACTCTAGCATATCTACTGTATAGTTGAGTTTATTAGGGTCAAACTTTTCTTTTAAGGTTCCACCAGTCATAGAAAGAGATTTTAAAACGGTTGTCTTTTTACGATTAAAATGGAAAGTATAAACTTTATTGGCTAGTTTTTCTTCACTCCAAACAGTAAGTACCACTGATTTCGTAGATTCATTAAAATCATAAATCGTATCAGCTGGTATTTCTTGACTTGGATATCTTTTTAATAATTCCAAATTAATTTTGGCTGTTTCTGTAGGTACTTCAATCGTATATTCTACAATATCTTCATCCGTGATTGGATAATATGTTCCGTTAACTTTAAAACCTGCTAATGTAGCAGATGCATTTGCAGCACGTGTCACATGAATATTATAAATCGTAACTACTCCATCTAAATTCGTCATAATAATAGGATAAGTAGTATCTCCAGCAACTACATTAAAAGTACCAGTTCCAGAAACTAGAGCAATTCCTTTTTCTGTTTGACTAGAAATTGTTAAACTTGTTTCATTCTCAGTTAAATAAAGGGAATATTCATATTCTGTTTCACTAAATGCTGGTGTTAAAGTTCCTTTATCTGTTGTAATAGAGATTAATTTATCTAAATCATCTGGATTATAATAACTAATTTTGGCATACCCATTTCCACTATTTCCATACATAACATCAGTTCCATCATGGGTTGGTATTTCTTCATATCCTAGTAAGGTAATGGCATCATCTGAATTATAAGAAATCACTCCACCAATATATCCAGATCCGCCTCCACCTCCAGCGCAGTAAGAACCACCACCACCATAGTAGCCTCCACCACCTCCGCCTCCAGAAGACGAAGCAGGTTTCCCTATACCACCATAACCAAAGCCACCATAAGTAGAAGAGTGTCCACTGGCATATCCAGCCGAAGTTTGACTTCCTGCATATCCAAAAATATTACCAGATCTTCCATAACCATTTTGACCATTCTCTCCTCCTCCAGCTCCACCAGAGAAGTTATAAGAAGGTCCTGTATACCAAGAACCACCGCCACCGCCTCCTCCAGCAACGATAATTCTTGAATTTAATGAGGTAGTATCATTCCAGTCACCAGAAATGGTACGAATATCGGTAGCACCTCCACCACCTCCAGCAGGTTGTCCATAACTACCAGCTGTAGCATCTCCACCACCGTTATATCCACCACCAGAAGTTCCAGAAGCAACAGTTTCTCCCTGACCTCCAATATAGATATATAATTTATCTCCCGATTCTAATTTGATATATCCTTTCGAATATCCACCTTTTCCACCAACAGATGCACTATCACCAGCACCTCCTTCTGCTCCCCAAACTTCTAGTTTGTACATTCCATCATAAGGCGCTACAAATTCTTGATAATGATTGGTAGAATACCCAAATCCATCAGAAATCGAACCTGTTTCTTTGTACTCTCTTGTAATTTGAAATTCATAGATGGTACTTTCATATCCATCTTTTTTTGCTTCAATAAAAATTGTATTTTTTCCAACTTTTAAGGAATGATCTTGTATTATGTAAGTAACACCATTTTCTGTTTCTACAGTTGGCGTAAACTCTGTTACTTCATTTAAAACTTTAAATTCATAGTAATAGGTATTTGGCTTAAAATTTATTTTTACATTAGAAAAAGTAACATCTTTTAATTTGGCTTTTCCTAAATTTGGTGTAATTGTATAAACTAAAATATATCCATCACTTGTCATTAAAATAATCTTGTGTTCTACTTTTGCATCTAGTGTAACTTCACCAAGACCACTAGACCAAATAATATCACTATTTGTACAAGTAAGTGTTGTTGTAAAATGGTCATTTGGAAGTGTTGTTTCATATTCATAACCATTATTTAATATCAATTCTAGATTACTAGACTTGATAGGGTCCTCAATGACTGAGACTGTAATTTTTGCATATCCATGTCCAGTATTTCCAGTCATGGTACTTTCTCCATCATGCGTTGGAATTTCTTCATCTCCTGATTGTGTGATAGCATGATCCATTCCTAAAGATTCAAGGGTTCCAATATATCCAGATCCTCCAGCACCACCAGCACAGTAAGAACCGCCACCACCGTAGTAGCCTCCACCACCGCCTCCTCCAGAAGAAGATTTGTTTTGTCCATTTCCCCCAATACCAAAGGATGCACTTGTATAAGAATATCCTGGAGCATACCCAGCCGAAGTTTGGTCTCCACCTAGACCAGCAATATTTCCTCCAGATTTATAGCCAAGACCATCTAGCCCATTTTCTCCTCCTCCAGCACCTCCAGAGAAATCATAGGATGGTCCTGTATACCAAGCACCAGCACCTCCACCACCTCCAGCAACAATAATTCTGGAGTTTAGAGAAGACTCATTATTCCAATCACCAGAAATAGTACGAATATCGGTAGCACCTCCACCACCTCCAACAGGTTGTCCATAAGAACCAATAGCACCATCTCCACCACCATTATATCCGCCAGCAGAAGAGCCACTAGTAGAAGTATTTCCTTCACCACCTACATAAATATAAATTGTTTCTCCTTTTTTCATAGAGTAATATCCTTTTGAATATCCTCCTTTTCCACCAAAAGAAACAATATCAGAATCTCCACCTGATGCACCCCATACTTCTAATTTATAAACACCATTATAAGGTGCTACAAACGTTTGGTAATCACCCGTGTATTTAAACACATAACTATTTCTACTATTTGCTGCATACACATGATTGATAGAAACAATAAAAATAAATACAATCACCAAAAATAATTTTAAAATAAAATTTATTTTTTTCATACTTACACTTCCCACTACCCTATTATTTAATATAA
>CAJTXV010000004.1 GCA_910584255.1 uncultured Bacilli bacterium | reverse complement strand
CAATCCTCTATTTAATAACTATTTATAAACTGTCCAATTTTTGGGGTTCAGTTCATATAAGTTACTTTTTTATTATGTTTGACTTAAATGGTCAAATACCAAAATCACCTGCTATGCAGGTGTGAATAATAAAGAGCTCCGCTCTCCAGAAAGCATTTAAATCTCCTTCTGTTATAATATAAGAGATTTGCCAATCAAATATAAAAAACAGGAGGAGATTTAAATGTTAAAAACAAAAACGAAGAGACGAGACATCGATGAAAGCCAATTGTCTCATACAAAATATAATTGTTTATATCATATAGTGTTTATACTAAAGTATAGAAGAAAGGTAGTTTATGGAAAGTTGAGAAGAGACATTGGCATCATTTTGAGGAGATTATGTGAATATAAGGGAGTGGAGATAGTAGAAGCAAACGCATGCATAAATCATATACATATGCTAGTGAAGATTCCACCTAAACTAAGTGTATCACAATTTATGGGATATCTAAAGGGAAAAAGTGCATTAATGATACTTGAAAATCATGCAAATTTGAAATATAAATATGGCCAAAGAACATTTTGGGCTAGAGGACATTATGTGAGTACAGTGGTTTAAATAAGCAAACAATACAGAAATATATAAAAGAACAAGAAATAGAAGATATGATCCTAGATAGAAAGAGTGTTAAAGAAAATGAAGACCCTTTTAAGGGTTGCTAGAGTGTAAAAGGAGATTGGCAAATCAAAAAGCTACCAAATGGTAGCTACCAGTAATAGGCCTTATAGGACGAAGTTAAAAATCACTAGTTAAACTAGTGGATTATTATTTTCTATATAGCGAGCATAGTACTCATCAAAAGTAAGATTTAATTCTTTCATCTTTTTTGCAATTTCGATTCCTACATATCGATAATGCCATGATTCATAGGTGTATCCTGTAATATGTTTCTTTCCCTCAGGGTATCTTAAAATAAAACCATAATTAGAGGCGTTTTCCTTCATCCAAATATACTCCTTGGTAGTATCAAAATTTGTATAATTTGTACTTTTATTATCAACATCAACAACGAGTCCTGTTTGATGCTCAGAAAAACCAGGTCTTGCGGAATAGGTATCTGCTTTTTCAACTCCATCCTGTTTTACATATCGTTCATACAAGTCCTTTTGATATTGATAAGAACGATAGGCAGACATGGCTCGGATTGTATACCCCTCAGATAAAGCATCCTTTGCCATTTTTTCAAAAGCATCCTTTGCTTCACATACTAATAAACGGTTTCCACTACTATAATTGGAATCAATTGGTTCTAAATGACTGGGAACATAGTCTTCACTCATATATAAATACTTATTTGAAAGAATATAGTTTGTATTTAAGTATGGAGTTTCTTTAGTATTTGTATAATAAGGTTGATCAATTCCAATATTGACATGTGTAATAATATCTTCCTTACTCAAAGATGGATTTTTTGCTTGGTATTCTAAGTAGCGATTCTTGAGTTTTGAATGATAATACAAAATCCCCTCCCATTCCTGATCTGTAGATTTCTTTTCTATTTTTTTTAATTTCATATTATCACCTATAAAAAATATAGAAAATATAAAAGATAGAATAACTATAATAATAAAAAATGCTATTTTTTTCATAATTTCACCTTAATTTATCGTTTCAATAAAATTTATGCAGATAGGTTTTAATTAATTTAAGAAAGTTTAAAAATTATTTTCATATTCTTTAATAGGTGGTGGAAAAAGTGAAAAAGAAATTAATGATATTTTTCTGTGGATTACTTTTGTTACCAGCATTGGTAGTCGCTGAAGGAGATGTGACCCCAAATGCTAAAAGTGCAATGTTGATAGAGGCAAATACAGGAAAAATCTTATATGAGAAGAATAAACAAGAAAAGGTGGCAATTGCTTCATTAACCAAGATGATGAGTCAAATTATTATTTTAGAACAAATAGAAGAAGGGGAAATTAAATGGGATGATATTGTCACAGCTAGTAGCAATGCAGCAGGATATGGAGGTACACAAATTTACTTACAACCTGGAGAGAAAATGACAGTAGAAGATATGTTTAAGGGTGTTTCTATGGCGAGTGCGAACGATGCAGTAGTAGCATTAGCCGAATATGTAGCAGGAAGTGAAGATGCTTTTGTAAAAATGATGATGGAGAAAGCAAAAGAATTAGGTTTAAAAAACACAAACTTTGTAAACCCTACAGGTTTAGATGAAGAAGGACACTATTCAACAGCAGAAGACTTAGCGATTATTGCTAGAGAACTAGTAAATAATCACCCCAAAATTTTAGAATTTTCTTCTTTATATGAAGACTATTTAAGAGAGAATACAGAAAATAAATTTTGGCTTGTAAATACCAATAAATTAATACGATTTTATGAAGGTGCTGATGGGTTAAAAACAGGTTTTACAGATGCAGCAAAATATTGTATGACCGTTACTGCTAAAAGAAGTAATATGCGTCTCATTGCAATTGTATTAGGAGAAGAAGTTAGCAAAGTTAGAAATGCAGAAACAACAGCACTTTTAGATTATGGATTTCAATCATATCAAGCAAATCAAATTAAAGAAAAGGGAAGCGTAATTGATAAAATTACACTTGAAAGAAGTAATAAAAAAGAATTAGAATTAATATTAAAGGATAACATTCAAGTACTAGAACCAATTGGTACCAAAGATAAAGAATATCAAGAAAAAATAAAACTAAATCATTATACACTTCCAATCAAGGAAGGAGATATCCTAGGTAAATTACAGCTTTACGATGAAAATCAACTCGTGGGAGAATATGATTTGTTAGCTGGTGAGGATGCGAATAAACAAACATTATTATCTTATTTCTCTAATAATTTAAAAAAGATAATTAGAGGTACTTAGTTATATTTTTCTAATACTTAAAGCAACGTAAAGTAAAAAGTAAAAAATATGTAAATTTACAAAAAATATACTTTAATCCTATTGAAAACTGTCTATATATTAAGTAAACTAAACATATAGAAAAAGTACCATAAAAGAAGTAACTATGAAAAGTTGCTTCTTTTTTTACCGAGTTATGAAAAATTTTACATAATATAGATAGGTACTTTTTGAAATGTTTTGTCGAATTTGTATAAAACTCAGGATAAAACAACTATATTTAAATAAAGAAAGAGGGATGGGATGTTAGAAATCAATATGGAATTTGCACGTGGAATGTTATTTATCCGCTTATCTGGAATTTTAAGTAAAAAAACAATCAAGGATCTAAAAATGACACTAGACAAGATGATAGATGAAGAAGGTATCAGATATTTTGTCATTAATTTAGAGGGATTAGATTACATTGATGAAGAGGGAATTCATTTAATTATGAGTCGTTATTTTGATGTTACACTACATGATGGAAAATTAGTCATCTGTGGTTATCATCATCAGATTAAAAAGCATGTAAAGAAAGATTTGGAACAGGCATTTCAAAATATTGAAAGCAGTGCCAATGAACTTTCTGCTTTGCATTTAATAAATATTTAAAATAGTTATAATCGTAATAGAAAAAGGAGAAATGAAAAGTGCAACAAAATTATCAAGATTGTGAGAATATGATTTTATACCACGCAAATCGTTTTCGTCATTATTATGATATGGATGATTTGATTCAAGAAGGTAAAATTGGATTAGAGAAAGCAAAAAAGAAATACCAAGAAGGGTATGATACGAAATTTTCAACATTTGCTTTTTGGTATATTAAAGGGGAAATCTATCGATACGTAAGAAATAGTAAATTAATACGGTATGGAAAAGATTATGAAAAAATGGCATTGATGATTGAAAGAAGCAGAGAATGTCTATGCCAACAGTTGATGAGAACTCCAACACTAGAGGAGATTTCAGAATTTACAGAACTTTCTGTAGAAACAATTGAAGAAGTAATGAAATCCCAAGAATTGATTCGAAGTCTAGACTACATTATGAATGAAGATGAAGATGGAAAAGAACTAGCATTATATGATACGGTTGCCTATAGTGAAAAAGGATATCAAGAAGATATTTTAGATTTAAGAATCGCACTAGGGGATCTCACGGAAGAAGAGAGACAATTAATTGACTACCGATACTACCAAGGAATGACACAACAAGAGGCATCTGAGAGATTAGGAGTAAATCAAGTAAAAGTATCTAGACAGGAAGGAAAAATCCTAGAGAAATTAAAAAGTCAATTACAATCACAATAAAAAATTAGAGCATAATAAAAGGTTCCTAAATTGGAACCTATTTTGTATGAAAACTTGTATTTTCTAAATTGTCATCTAGGCTTTCTATATCTAAATCACTAGCTGTAGAAGTAAGAATAGCATTTACCATATTTTGTTGTAGTTTATCTTTTTCATCAGCACGATTGATGTCCATTTCTCTTTGTTCTAGATAAGAACGTAGGTAGTATAGAGCAGTGACCGAAGTTTCTAAAATGACTTCATTCCTAAACTCATTATATTGTTCAAAAGTAATACGATCCAATAAATCTTCAATATTAGTCGTTTGGTTTGGAGACATCCCTTCTAATGAAAGTTGTTTTTCAATCACATTTTGATCCGTAAACATAGAAAACTTTAAATCTCCAGCCATCAGTAATTTTTTTCTAAAATCATATTTAAAATCCTCGGAGTTAATATTACTTAATTCTCGCATCATGAGATTAATTCTCTCATCAAATAAAATTTTTAATTCCTCGTTCGATAGATTATTTACTTCATTATCACTAAATACTAAAGGAACAAAGCAGAAAATAATATTATCCATATCCTCTTGTTTTTCTTGCTCAAATAGTAATTTAGAAACGGATTCAAAGATATTAGAAATGGTAGATTCTGGTTTTTCTAATAGCTTTTCTCGATATTCATAATAAGTATTTGAAATAAAGTCAAATCCTTTTGAACATCGATTTATATCTGTACGAATGGATGATTGAACACTTTCCTTTGCGCGTTGTGCCGCCCTAACGTATTGAATCACTTGACGATTGGATGGATTCTTTTTAACTAATTCTGCGATTTTTATCAAATCACTTTGTTTTCCATTTTGGGCGATTAGAGGATCTTCAAGAGAACACATAAACTTACTTTCTCCGTCATTTCCTTGTCTTCCAGAACGACCTTGTAATTGGTTATCCACACGAATAGAGTCATTTAAACTAGCTCCTAATACATAAAGACCCTTCCCTGTTTCATGAATAGGATTTCCATCAGAATCAATTTTGGTCGGTTCTAGTCTTGCCCTTTCTTCACTACAAGTAATCCTCCATTGATTCAACCTTTGTTCATAAAGTTGTTTTAATCCTTCATCATCACAATTATTTGTCCGAGAAATCAATTCTATTTTTCTTTTTATTTCAGAAATTTTAGATTGTAATTCTGGTTCTGGCAAATTTTGTTTTTCTAAATCGTGAATGAATTCATTTTGTACATCATATCGCGCTAATTCTACTGGATTTCCTCCAAGAGCAATATCAGTTCCACGTCCAGCAATTGCAGTTGCAATCGTAATGGCTCCATATCGACCAGCTTGAGCGATGATTTCTACCTCTTGTTCTGTATTTTCTGCAGTTAACGTTTGGTAATCGATTCCATGAAGTTGTGCATATAAATCTTGAACGGATTCTCTAGAAGTAGGTTCTTGTTGATAAACCATTCGGTAGATTTCTATCTGCGCTTCTAAAGAAACAGTTTTAGTATGATCCAGTTTGGATTGTAATTGCTTTTCTACACGATAATCTAGTGCTGTTTTCTCCTCCTCTGGTAGGATTAAACTTTGTACTTGTCTAGCAATTGCATCTAGTTTTTTTCGATCCCTAGTTGGAAATTCAGTATTTGTCATTAGACAATATAACTTAGCTGCCTGTAAAATATTAATTTCATTTGGCGATGTTTGAAAGGTAGAAGAACATAACTCCTTAAAAGGCATTTTCTGATATGCTTTGAGTCTAGAACTAATCTCCTGTGCTTCTTCAATATCTCTAGCACCTACTAAAATTGGTTGACCCATCGCATGGCACTTTAGAATTTGATTGACAACAGCATCTAGTTTTTCCATCTTAGTGGCATATACCTCGACGGGATTTGTAGTGGCAATTTTCTTTCTAGAACGTGGAATTTTAACAATTTTCTTTTTATATTGCTCTCTAAATTCAGTTTTCGTGATTTCGTCACTCACAGTACCACTGGTTCCACCAACGCGCTCATATTTGGCAAAAAAGCTTGGATGTGTGATTTTTGCTGTACTCATATTCATTTTTGATACATTCCTAATTGCCTTATGTATCATAGGATTAGCCATACTTTTATCTGGTGTACTATTTACCATTTCTTTTACTTCAAGTGCTTGATGAAGTCCATTAGAAAGTTTATTATCAGGCAAATCTCTACCAGTATTTGGGTCAATTAGAATGACCTTTTTAATACCAGTGTTAGGATCTTCAACCGTCCTATAATCCACATTTTCCTTTAAGATACAATGAGCATATAAGGAATTTTGAATATAAGAGAAAATTTCATTTAAATCATATCCTGTATTTTTAAGCATTTTTTCAATGACTGCGTATCCAGCATCTGTTAATTCCACAGTCTTTTTTCTCTCATCAATAAAAATTCTAGCATTACTGTTTACGATTTTATCCTGCAAGTTTGCCTGTGTCCCAGGCAAATGTTTTCCATGAATAGAAAGTTTATTATAAAGAGGACTCCTAGTAACTTCCTCAGTATTTCTATAAGTATTGACTGCATATTTTCTTAATTCGAGTACAACAGAATTGGCAAGTAACAACCAATTTCTTCGATTATCTTCCCCTACAATTTTATCAGTCATGGATGTGGCTTCATTTTTCTCCTGTATCATTGCTTCATAATTTTGTAAAGTTTGTGAAATAATAAGAGGAGTATTGGCATCATCTATCATAACAGAGTCTACTTCATCTACAATTGCATAATGAAAAGGACGATTTAACATTTTATCTTCTGGTTTCATTACCTGTTGGTCAAATTCCCAATCAAAAGCAACGGTAGAAGATTTTGCGTATACAATATCTAATTCCTGATACGCCTTTTTTCTCAATTCTCTAGATTCTTGTTTATTTAAGGCTTTTCCATTTTCTATATATTGGTCTAAGGCACATCCAACGTTCATTCCCAATGCTTCAAAAATAGGAGCATTTGTTTCGGAATCACGTTGAGCTAAATAGTCATTGGCTGTAAATATATGCACTTGTCCTCCAGTTAAGGCATTTAAATAGGCTGCCATGATTAGGGCATATGTTTTTCCTTCTCCTGTTGCAAGTTCTGCAATGTCCCCATTATTTAAAACAAGAGATGTCATAATTTGTGAATCTGTTAATTCGATACGATTTCCTTTTGTATCTGTTTTAGTTCTAGAAATTGCTTCTAATACAACCGCAAAAGCATCTGGTAAAATTTCTTCTAAGCTTTCTCCTCTTTCTAGACGCGCTTGAAATACTGTCCGAAATTGAGCAAGATTTTTTTCATTTTTAAAGTCATTTCGTGATTCTTGAATTTGATCAATCTGATTTCTAAATGTACGAAGTGAAGTATCCTGTTTTTTGTTTTCTATATATTGTTTAAAACGAAAACTAAATTTTTGATTTCTTACAGATTGATTTTCGATAGAATCAGGAAATTCAGTGAATTGATTATTATTTGACACCTGCATTCCCATCAACACGCCTTTCTAATATAGTTTCTATTATTAATTATAATATCATAAATACAAAAAAAAATAAATAGAAAGAATAAAAGTCAAAAGTTATGAAAATACTAGAGTTAGGTGATTATATGGAAAAGAAGAAATATGAAGAAATTGTATCACGTCATAAGCCGACAGAAACAAGAACACAGAATGCTTTTATTGCTTTTGTTACTGGTGGAATTGTTGGGGTGATTGGCCAATTACTAACAGAATTTTATTCTTCATTTTTTGATATTGCGACGAAAGATGCTACGACTTTTATGTTAGTTACATTAATTTTTGTAGCAAGCTTATTTACTGCACTAGGATTTTTTGATAAATGGGTAACATTTTGTAAGTGTGGATTAATTATTCCAATTACAGGATTTGCTCATTCGATGACGAGTGCTGGAATTGAGTACCGAAAGGAAGGACCAATTTTTGGTCTTGGAAGTAATATCTTTAAACTAGCAGGAAGCGTTATTTTATATGGAGTTGTTTCTGCTTGGTTTTTTGGACTATTACGACTAATCATTATGGGAGGATAAAATATGACATTTGAATATAAACGTGTTTTTGTAGATGATGCCGCAACGATTGCAGGTCCTTATGAAGCAGAAGGGCCATTAAAACTTTACTTTGATAAAACATTTGAAAATTTATATCATGGAGAAAAAACATGGGAAACGGCAGAGGTAAAAGTATTAGAAGATAGCATTAAAACATTATTAGATAAGACCAAGAGACAAAAGGAAGAGATTGATTTAATTGTATCAGGAGATTTACTAAATCAAATTACCTCTTCTTGCTATTCTGCAGAAAAGTTTGCGTTTCCATTTTTAGGAATTTACAGTGCTTGTGCTACTAGTATTGAAGGAATGATTATAGGAAGTAGTTTAATTGATGGAGGAAAAGTAAACAATGTAATTGCTGCTACATCTTCTCATAATATGAGTAGTGAAAAACAATTTAGAAATCCAACAGAATATGGAGCACCAAAACCAAAAACGGCAACTTTTACAGCAACTGGGGGTGCAAGTATTTTATTAACGAATGAAAATACGGGAATCAAAGTAGAAAGCTCCACAATTGGAAGAGTTATAGATTATGGACAAACAGATCCTTTCAATATGGGAGCAGTAATGGCCCCAGCAGCAGCAGATACGATTTATAGGCATTTAACCGATCTAAATCGTACACCAGATTATTATGATTTAATCTTGACAGGAGATTTAGGAACTTATGGGAAAGAAATATTAATTGATTTCATGAAAAGTGAATATCAAATCGATATAAAAAATAATTATAACGATTGCGGAACGATGCTTTATGACTTAGAAAAACAAAAAGAGGTACAAGCTGGTGGATCAGGTCCTGTCTGTAGTGCCCTTGTAAACTATAGTGTAATCTTACAAATGTTAAAAAAGAAAAAGATTAAAAAGGTATTATTAGTTGCAACTGGGGCCTTGTTTTCCCCTACATTTGTATACCAACATGAAAATATTTTAAGTATTGCACATGCAATCAGTTTGGAGGTAATCAAATGATTTATATTAATTCATTCTTATTTGCAGGAGCCATATGTCTTTTAGGGCAATTAATCTTAGATAATACCAAATTAACAGCAGGACATATTACAAGTATCTTTGTAGTTGTAGGCGCATTCCTTGATACTTTTAGTATTTATGATCAAATTATCAATTATGTAGGAGCGGGTGCCTTAGTACCAATTACTAGTTTCGGTCATTCCTTAATTCATGGAGCTTTAGAAAAGGCATCGGATATGGGAATGATGGGACTATTAATGGGTATGTTTGATTTAACTGCTTCTGGAATTACCGCTGCTATTGTATTTACGTTTTTCTTTAGTCTATTCTTTAAACCTAAAAATTAATAAAAAGAGCTTGATTTTCTCTTCAAACTCTTTTTTATTTCAATAATGATTTTATTTTTTCACTATTTTGTTTAACTTTCTCTTTATCCTCTAAAGTTTCTTTCCATAAATCTGATAAATCTCTAGTATTTGGATTTTCCCTATATATTCCACGTACAAAGTCATAATGGATACCAGATTTTTCAAAAATCCTTTTCTTATTTCTAAAATGAATTTTATGACGAAAATCTGTTAGTAGAGGATTCATTTCTTTACTATCTTCATTGACGGAGTGATTCGTTTGTAGAATATAGTCAATATATTTTTGATTTGCATCTAAATCTATAAATTCTGGAATATAGATTTTATGAGAAGGAATTTTCTCGTAAAACAATATACTCTTGATCTTCATCATAAACAGCTGTCACATGATAAAGATAGGGAACACTGATAGAACTAGGAAAATGGTTAAAACCTTTAATTTTTAAAATGTCACTATCACTTTTTCCAATTCTTAGTACGAGCGGAATTGCATTTTTTCCCTAAATTCATAAAACTCTTCTATAGTTCCGATTGTCTGTATAAGTGTAATTCTTTGTTTTTTCATTGTAACCTCCTAAATGCTAAATATATTAGTATCTTAACTTAAATAAAATTTCTGAACTACAATTTCCTGACTTTAGAAGCTTTGTTATCATTTTGTTGGCAATCAAGAAGGTTAGTACAAAGAGTATATAACTCTTCTCTCTCTGAATGTTCCTTTGTAGGAATAAGTGTTGGTACATAACTAGAAACATTTCCAATTCCAAAACGCACCATTTCTAATTTTACTTTATTTTTTTGTAGACTATATTTAACTTGACTTTTTCCAAACCATCTTTTTCGTTTTCTAAATACTATCATATCTCCAAAGTCAACAGAATGAGACGCACGAATATAGTCTACATATTTTGTATTCCCATTGATATCAATAAATTTAGATATATAAATTTCTTTATTTTCAATTGCCTCTCTTAAACAGTGTGCACTTAGAAGAAAATTTTTTTTCTCTTGATCTTCATCACCATAGAAACCAAAGTATAAACCTGAATTCCCTAGAGATTCCATAAAAACCTCTGCTTCATCTTTTGTTAATTCTAAAACAAGTGGTAATTCTCCATCTTGAATCATTTTTTGGTACGTATCAAAATCAGCAATCATTTGTACCAATGTTACTTTTTTCATATTCTTCTCCTATTTGCCTATTTATTATAAAGAACATTTAGAAAAAAATCAATGAAAACCTTATTAACTTGTGAAATACTAGAAATTATGATAAGATAAGCTACCTAGAAGGGGGAAATCAAAATGAAAAATTTTTCATCTTATAAATTAGAAGATTTAGTAAATATGAAAAAAATTTTAGAAAATGAAGAACTACAAAAACAATTATTGAGGGAAATAGAATTAAGGGAAAATCAAACAATTAGTATAGAACAATATGCTAGTAATAGGCTACCAGAATTTTATGAAGAGTATAAGGATCAATGTTTGAAATTGCTTTCGGAACTTAGTTTTACAGAACTTAACTTTTTAATTCATAGTGCAAGGTATTCTGCAGGAAATAATCTTGGTGGTTATGAGGAAGTAGTAATTGGCTTACGAGAATACATAATAACTAACCAGTATCCGACGGTAGTAAAAACAATCGATGACTATTTTATAGAAAAACCAGAAATGATTTATTTTTGTGAGGGAGTGTATAATACTCTAAATTATATTAAAACGGCAATTAGTGTTGCATTAAATTCTAAGAAGGGGATTGAAGCAAAAAAAGATTTATTTTTCGACTTTGATGAAAAAAAAGAACTAGTAACTAAAAATTTAAAAGATATTTCAAAGCATTTGTTTCAATTAAGACAAAGTGTTCCTAATAGTAGACTTTGTGTTGGAAATCAGTCATTAATAAAAAATACTACTAAGTATGGAGTAACAATTACAAAATCACAAGACAAATTCATTTCTTCCATTGCTTTTGGTAGTACTTTAGAAAAATTAAAAGAAGGAAACTATGAGGAAACAGAAAGATTACTTTTTGTACCACAGTGTAAAATGGTAAAAAAGTAAAAGAATATTTTATATATCAAGCAAAGTTAAGAAAGATGAAGATAAAGTACTAATTCGTTTTTATGTTATAGTGATTGTGGTGGTGTCAAATGTTAAAAAAGCTAGTTATTTTGTTTCATTTCTTTTATTATGCTTTCTTTTTTATCAATATGGGTTTGGCTTTCCTGGGAATACATAGCCGTTGTTGGATTAGTATATATTGTCTTCGAAGAAACTTGTAATGGCTGTTTGTTATCCCATTATCAATTTAAGGACAAAGAAACAGAAAATACAAAGTTTTATGAATGGTGTCTTGAAAAAATAGGGATTCATTATAATCGTGAGTATTTATTTATATTTGTACGTTATTATTTACCATTAGTTCTTGTTTTATTAGGTATCTTTTTTCAGAATATTGTACCTATAATAAAGCCACTTTTTTAAGACAAACGCAAAAATAAAAAATTTTACTCTTCGAATATAGATTAAAAAGAGGCAGTGTCTAATGAGTTGGAGAGTTCAATAATTTTCTCCATATTATCATCTCTAGCCATTATATTTTTATGAGTTTCATGGCATTTTTCACATCTATAAATTATTTTATAACTATCCTTATGTTTTTCAATCCCAACTGGTTTTAACAACCCTCTACACTTATTCATTCGATCTCCTGGCATAATATCTACATGTTTGGAATAAAGACAAAAGGGACAGTGATCCCTAGCCGTATAGTTTAATTTATCTACACTTTTATGACAATGTTCACAAATAAAAGCCTCATCAATCATTGTAAAATTTTTCATTTTTTTCACCTGCGTTTATTATAACAATATTTTATAAGTTGAGAAAGAAAATTCTCTTCTTTTTTTGATATTTGGTTTATAATGAAAATAGAGGTGAAAATACTATGAAAAGAAAATTAGAAATGGTATTTTCTAAAATAGTACTTTTGATTCTAGGAATTCTTATTTTATGGATGATTATAGTGATTATTATTTCTAGAATTGAAAAAAGAGGATTGATAACAGTTATAGAAGATGAATTTTGTTCAGTAAACCAAATTGGAAAGACAGAAAGTGGTAGAAATATATATAGTTATTGCCTCAAAGAGGTAAATTTAGAAAAGACATTGGATAAAAACGGACAGATTTTAGAATCACTTTTAATGAAATATGGAAAGAAAAAAAATTGTCTTTATGATGGAGGTACTTGTAGCTACACTACAAAGGAGTATCAAATGATTTCTTGTATGCAAAACGGAAAAAACAAAGATATTATTATTACAACAAGAAAACAAGATTTTGAGGAATTATATCATCAATTTTGTGATATAGAAGAAATATTAAAATAAAAGATTTGGTTAAAAGAAAGTTATGTTATAATATAAAGATGAAAATAGGTGATTAGATGGATTACGAAGTAAAAATTGATGCATTTGAGGGACCACTTGATTTACTTTTACATTTGATTAAGGAATCAAAAGTAAATATTTGGGATATAGAAATAGTAGATATTACAACGCAATATTTAGAATATATTCAGAAAATGGAATCATTAAATTTAAATATTGCAAGTGAGTATTTAGTAATGGCTAGCGAATTAATTGAAATGAAATCCAAACTATTATTACCAAGAAATAAGGAAATAGAAGAAGAGGAAGAAGATCCAAGAGAAACATTGATTCAAAGATTAATTGAATATCAACAATATAAAGACATCACCGAAAAATTTAAAGAATTATCAGAAGTACGAAAAGAAGTTTATACAAAGATTCCAGATAGTTTAAAAGAATATCAAGAAGATGGAGTTGTCATGAATAGTGATGTAACACTAGATGATTTAGTATCTGCTTTTGAAAAATTTCTAAAACGGAAGGAAAAAGAAAAACCACTCTCTACTACAGTTACTAAGAAGGAAATTTCTGTGGAGGAAAGAAGAAAAAGCATACAAAAAATTTTACATACAAAGAAAAAAGTTGATTTTTTTGAATTATTTGAAGTCATAACCAAAGAGTATATTGTAGTTACCTTTTTAGCAATTTTAGAGATGGCAAGGAAGAATGAATTATATATACGACAGGAAAATAATTTTGATAAAATCATAGTGGAGGAAGCTAAATGAATAAAGAAGCGGTAACAGAGGGACTATTATTTGTAGTTGGAGAAGATGGTCTAACATTAACACAATTAATGGATATTTTAGAAATAGAAAAAGAAGAAGCTATGACAATTTTAACTAATTTAAAGGCAAAATACGAGTTAGAAATGAGTGGTATTCGTCTTAACTTTTTAGGAAATACTTTTAAATTAACAACAAAAAAAGAACACAAAGAATTTTATCAGAAATTAATTGAAAATCCAGAAAGTAATACGCTAAGTCAAGCAGCCTTAGAAACACTTGCGATTATTGCTTATAATCAACCAGTTACTAGAACCCAGGTAGACGAGATTCGTGGTGTAAATAGTGGACAGGTGATGCGTAAATTAGTTGCCAAAAACTTGATTAAAGAAACCGGTAGAAGTGATGCAGTAGGAAGACCAATTCTTTATAAAACAACGAGTGATTTTCTAGATTACTTTGGACTAGCAACAATTGAAGAATTACCCAAAATAGAAGAATTAAAAATAGGGGAGGCAAGCGAAGAAACAGATTTATATCATTCAAGGTATCAGGAAAATGAAGATAAACCTGAAGAAATTGAACAACTATAATTTACATTTTTTGAAGTTTATGATATATTTTAGGTAGAATAGAATTGGAGGATGTTGGCTATGAAAAAGAAGCCTAGTGCTAAAAATAAGAAAAATACATTAAGTATAACTTTTAAACTATATTATATAGTGATGATTGCCTGTTATCTTTATTTAGGATCTGCTTGTATTTATAAATATATAAAATATGACTCATTAGATAAATGTATTTTAGAATTGGTACTTATTTTAACTTTATCATTAATTATTGAATATGTTCATATAATTGGTGATAATGGAAGGGAAATAAGAAAAAAATTATCAAAGAAGAAAAATAAATCAGAAAGAGTAAAACGATATATTGGAGAATGTTTCATTTTTGCTTTAATTGTGACCACCCTAATTTTCATAGGAATTGCATCCAACCGAATTAATGTTAATTTTTATAATTTTTCGATGGAAACTTATGGAACAATTTCAATTGTGATTGTACTTTTAACATTACTTGTCTTCTTTGATATCTTTGTCGTTGGACTAATTTTAAATTACACAATTAGTGAAAGACTTGTAAAAAAACAGAAATAATAGGGATAAAAGGAAAAAAAGAACATCTTTACATTCCTTTTTTTTCTTGTTATAATCGAAAGTGTCGAAAAAAGCATGCCTGAGTGATGGAATGGTAGACGTGAAGGACTCAAAATCCTTTGGTAGCAATACCGTGTGGGTTCAAGTCCCACCTCAGGCACCATTGAGGTTAAAAGTCGCACTTTAAGCGATTAATTATAAATAAAGTTCATAGTATTTGATATTATGGGCTTTTTTCATTGCTTAAAGGAGGGATTAAAATATATGAAAACGACCATAGAAAAATTGATTTTCCCAGAAAGTATTAAAACAAAACTAAAAATGAAAGTGAGTCAAGGTAATTTAAAAGTAGAATATATAAGCGGTCATTTTATTAAGTTTAATAAAACAAATTTAAGTATTATGGACCCACATAAGATAATTATCAGTAATAATAAAGCTACTTTCGTTGCTTTGCTTTATGAAGATATAGAAAAGATTTATTTACCTAGAGAAAATGCTATTATAAGTTTTACAAAGTATATTTCTATTATTAATAATATGAATAAAAATTAGTAATATTTACAGAGTGAATTACAGACCTAATTACAGTATGATTTACTGAATAATTTACAGAGCAAAGTCACTAGTAAAGTCATATAATATATGTTAAAGTAAGTATGATAGATGATTTATCTATCAAAAATTTATTCATTTAATTTTTCTGATTATGTTTATTTAATGGTTTATTTGGTTGTTTATTTTCTTCTCTATTACTTGCAAATAAAGGAAATAATAAGAATCTAATACAACTAAAATCACAATCAAAAATACAATTAAATTTGCTACTGACGAGACAATAAGTTTTAAGTAAAATAGTATATGATGGAAGATAATTCTGTCAAAAGAAGAAATCTAATAAAAATATTTTTAGTTTAATGCAAGGGAAAATCTCCCTTGTTTTTTCGTATGTAAAGGAGTGATAAGAAAGTGAATGAAAAAGAAACTAAAATAATTGCAGGACTCTATCCTAGAGTTTCAACAGAAGATCAAAGTAGATTTGGTCATAGTTTAGATGAACAGGAAGATAGACTAAAGAAACTATGTGAATTTAAAGATTATGAAATTTATAAAGTCTATCGTGAAGAAGGAGTTTCAGCTAAGAATACGAATAGACCTAAATTTAAAGAAATGATACAAGATATGAAGGATGGCAAGATTAATAAAATCATAGTTTATAAATTAGATAGATTAACTCGCTCTATCAAAGATTTAGAAACGATATGTTCTTTACTTGAAGAATATCATTGTGATTTAGAAAGTGTTGCAGAAGAAATAAATACTGGAAATGCGAATGGTAAATTCTTTATTAGAATGCTTACCATACTTGCTCAACTAGAAATAGAAAGAACTTCAGAAAGAACAAAATTTGGACTTGTAGGTGCAGCTCGTAAAGGTCATATTTCAGGGTCTCCACCGCTTGGCTATACTAAAAAAGATAAAAGTAAAAAGTTAGTTATTAATGAGATAGAGGCAGATGTTGTTAGAAGAATATTTAATATGTATTTAGAAGGATATTCAGTTTGTTATATATGTGATACCTTTAATAAAGAAAATATCTTAAATAGAAATTGGCCTACTACAACAGTAGATAAAATATTATCCAATAAACTTTATATTGGGGTTATAGAACACGGAAAAAGAAATAAAGATAATGTTTTAATATTTGAAGATGTAGTTCCAGCAATTATAGATAAAACTACTTTTGAATGTGTCCAAAAAAGAAAAGAGAAAAATCTTAAAAACTATAAAAGGAAAAGAACCTATATCTTTATGCAAAAAATACTTTGTCCTAAGTGTCATAAAATTATGGGTGGAGAATCAAGTACAAGTGGAACAGGAGATAAGCATATTTATTATAAATGTAATTGTTGTAAGAAAAGAATAAGTGAAAAGAAAATAGAAAAAGAATTAATTAAATTTTTAAATGATATGTTAGATTTTTTCTTAATCATAGATAATACATTTAAACCAACCATATCAAAAGATGTTGAACTAGAAATAAAAAAATATGAGAAACTAAAAGATGAATTAAATGGTAAAATAACGAAACTTAAAACAAGTTTTGTAGAAGGTGTATTAACGCCAAATGATTTTCAAAAAAAATTAAAATCATTAGAAAGAGATTTAGAAAACATAAATAATAAATTATTAAAATTAAATGAATTAAAACAAAATAATGATCATAAGCAAGATGCCAAAATGTTTTTCAATATTAAAGAAATAGAAAAATTAAAACTAGAATCAGAATATGTTAAAGACAATAATTTATGGTATAAATTAAGTCAAGAACAAAAGCAATTTATCATTAATAAATATATTGATGAGATAGAAATTGAATCAAACAATTGTAATATTTCTATTTTAAATATTTTATTTAATAAAAATGAAATAGAAAATATTGGTTATATGTTTAGAAATGATTGCTTTGATATGGTAGTCGATTTAAATGATAAAGATATTATTTTATCTGATGTAAAAAACGAAAAACAAACTAAAGCTTATATTGAAGCACTAAGAAATTTTTATAATATAAACGAAACAATTATAGAATCAGAATCATTTGATATAAATGAATTTAATGATGGAATTATTCAAATAATTCCACAAGAAAAAAAGAATAAATTTGATAAAAATAAATTTACAATATTACAAATTGAGGTATAGAAATATATCTTTTTTAATTTTAGGGGGGTTGAAATATATGAATTATTTTTTTAAATTTTTAATACCACAGTTAATGGAATATTTTCATAATGATAATGAAGTTTTATTAGAATTTATTCCAAAAGTGATAGAAGAAAAATATAAAAATGAATTAAATAATTTAAATTTAAAAAAGTGAATAAAAATATAGTTGGGTGATAAAAGGGTTCTTATAAATTCCTTATGAATAAAGGGATAGAGAACTATTTTATTTAAATATGAACTACAAAAGTATAAAAAAAGGTGATTTTCGCAAGTGCGAAAAGTGTTGGTGGTGCACTTTTGAGGTTTCTCAATTCTTTGTTTTCAAAGGTTTAGAAATTTCGTGGTGCATTCCCATATCCTGTTGTATAAAAAAATTTAACTATTTTTAGAGAAAGGAGGAATTCTAGATATGAAATTTAGTGTAGCATTGAATGAAAAAGAAAGTATATTACTTTCAGATTATATGAAAGAAAATAAAATTAAAAGTAAAGCTGAAGCAATAAGAAAATGTTTAAAAACAGCTGTAAGTATAGAAGCAAAATATGATTTGTTAAAAGATATGGATAGTAAATTAAATAGAATAATTTATAGAGAAAATATTCAGAAAAAATTATTAGAACAGTTTTATGCTAATATGGTTTTCAAGAAAAATTATGATGTAAAAACAGATGAGAGTTTAATCAAATTTTATCAAGATAATGATTATTATAGTAATAAAATTATGGATTAATTTTGTTGTAGGATGATGACTTAATAAATGGAAAATGTTATAATTATTTATGAAAAAAGGATAATTGTCAGGTGATGTTTTATGGATTCATATTATATTGATAAAAAAGATTTAATTTCTAATTATTTTCATTTTACTAAAGAAAGCAATATTAATTCAATTAAAAAAAATGGATTATTACCCAAAATATCATTTCATGCTCAATCTCTTGAAGATACTAAAAAAGTATTTTTTGTTGAGGGATTAGATAACTTACTAATTTTATTTGATTGTTGGATTAATGTTTGTGAAAAATATCCACATATTCCAGGAGCATTTAATTTAGAAACAAAAATAAAAGGCAAAAATAAGTTTTCAAAGTCAATTATAAATCTATACTTTAAATGGACTAAAATTAATAAATTTCATAAATTTGTTGCTTATAAATATTTTGATTATTTTTTAAAAAGATATATTCTATTAAACATAGATATAAAAGAAGAAAAAGATTTTAGTTTTAGTGATGTTGATCAGATTAAAGCAAGAGGTTACGATAAAGAATATTTGATAAAAGCGGGTTATTCTTTAAAATATTCTGATTTATCATCTACAAAGATGGATAAATGGAATTTACATACATTTACAGGGCATGGTGTTGATTCAGATAAAATTAAGATATGCCACATAAGAAAATCAAATAAAATGCTAGATATTTTAAATTATGCTATTCATACAACTAGTTTGGATATTGAAAATATTTGTCCAGTGCTGTGGGGATATTTAAAGAATAGAAAATTAATCTAATAAAAGGTGGTAATTAATGCAACAATATTTATTGAATAAAAAAGATTTAAATTTAAACTATTTTCATTTTACAGATAAGAAAAATTTAGAATCAATTAAGTCTAATGGCTTAGTACCTAATATTGGTAATAATGCAAAAAATATAGAAAAAACAAAAAAAGTGTTTTTTGTTGAAGGATTAGATAACCTATTAATTTTGTTTGATTGTTGGATTAATGCTTTATATTATATTCCAGTTATTCCATTTATTTATAAATTAGGAGCTTTCTTTTTAAGACATAAATGGTTTCCCAATATAATTGGTGACAGTTATTTTAAAGCTTTAAAGATAAGCAAATTACACCAAAAGAGAGCTTTTAGGAAACTTGATAAAATATTAGATTATGGAGTACTTTTAAAATTAGATTTAGAAGAAAATATTGATTTTAGATATGATGATAAAGATGAAATAAAATCTCGTGGATATATTAAAAGACATTTAGAAATATGTGGTTATTCTGAAAAATATTCAGATTTAAATAGTAATATAATGGATAAATGGAATATGCACACTCTAACTGATCATACAGTTGATAGTAAAAAAATAATGATTTGTTATTTAGAGAATAATAGTTTTAATCTTAGGGATATATTTAATTATTGTTTACAAAATACTAAAATAGATTTGAAAAAAGTTTGTCCAGAATTATCTGCATATTTAAAATATAAAAATTTTGAGGATGTGTAAAATGGAAAAGAGTAATATTAAGAGTATTGATACTAATTATTTAAATAGTATTGGCTTTAAAGGGAATCAAATTAATCAAATTTATGACTTGATTAATAGAAGTATTAAAGAACAATTATATACAAAAATTCATTTTCCATATCATAATTTAGAACACATCGAAAGAGTATTATGTTATTGTACTTGGATATTAAATATGAAAGTTAGTAAAGGAGAATTTTTAAAAAATAATGATATTTTATTTTATTCTGCTCTATATCATGATTGTGGTAGAAATTTCTTTGTTACTAATAAAATGCATGGGATTGTTGGAGCAAAACTTGCTAAAGAAAAGTTAAAAAATGATTTTAGTGATAGAGATTTAAATGCTATAGAACTGTTAATTGAAACCCATGCTAATTCAAATGATATTGTTAACTTTAAAGACTATAAATTTAGTGAAAAAGAAAAAGAAAACATTCAAATCTTATCAAATATTTTAAAAGATGCTGATGCATTGGATAGAAATAGAATTAAACTATTTAAATTTGCTAGGTGTAATCCTAATTATTTAAGAACTAATGAAGCAAAAGAAATATATTATGATAGCACTATCTTTTTAGAAAATTATGAAAAAGCAAAAAACGTAATTAATTTATAAAATATATTGCTTGATATGGAATAAGGCGTTATAATTAGTTTATCAAATACAAATGAACTAGTTATGCAAAAGTGCAAAACCTCTTTTGCATACGCACCATAATGTGATTAACTTAAACTTTCCTATTTATTGGAAATTTGAGTCATATTTTAGTTAAAAATCTTCATAAAAGTATGAAGATTTTTTATGGTTTTAATAATTATTAAGTTAAAACAAGAAATAAGAGTACAGGATTTTGCTAAATCATAAGTACAATGGATTCTATTCAGAAATGAAACAGGAATGATTCAAAAGTTTTTTACCTGTGTATAATTAATCCACATACGATGAGGAAAATTTTTATATGATATAAACAATTATTATCTAGGATTAATAACTATTTTTTTAATTTAGTACTGTTTATATTTTGTAACTAACGATAATAATTTTTCTCCCTCTTTTCTCATTTCTGGAGAATCAATCTTATTTACTAAACTTCTATATCGTATAGTTTCATTATTGCCAATTTGTATTCCATTCATAAAACATTTAAAATGAGTTAAATTGAATCCTATCCTTAGTAATATCTTTTCTGTTTCTTCCTTAGAATATTCATCTTGTTTTTGAACAAAAGTATAATATAAATCTTTAGGAGTTATTATCTTTAAGGCAGGATCATAAACTATATCATCTTTTTCTAACCATGAATGTTGATAAAAATGGTCTGTTGTTATACTAAATTCATGTCTCTGATATGGCATACCCCCCTGAATTAATTTAAAACTTCCATTAAATAAATGAAACATTATAGATAATCCATAACAATTTCCTAAAGTCCAATTATAATAATCAAAGTGCATATCATACTCTTTCTGCATTAAACAGGATACGCATTTTGTTGTTTTTTCTATAGTTTCTAATATATGATCATCAATAGATGGATGAACTGCAATATTACTACTTTTTAGATAACTTTTTCTTTTTAGAGAAAGAATTTGTCTAAGTTCAATAAAATTATCAAACATAAAATACTCTTTGATATGCTCAAATTTATCCTTATCTAATACAAACTCTTTGCTTACGTTTTCGCTAAATTCTTCTACTATTTTATCTATAAAATTAACAGAAAAATTAGGATTATTATTTTTTCTATAATTCTTAAATCTTGTTTTTTCATAGAATTTAGATAAATTATTATTTTCAATTAAATATTGACGAATATATTCCTTTTTGATGTCTGTTAACTTTTGAAACCATTTAGAATATATATTCTCTGTTGTAATTACAGCAAGTGAAGGATCATAAATTACGGTTTCATGTTTGAGCCAAAAATGAGGTTTACCTGTACTTAAATCAATGCCTTCTATAATATCCCAATCCTTACTAATAGAGGCTAAAATAAATACTAAAAGCTCACTTTTAGAATACAAATTCTTATTATAGTCATATTTATAAAATTTTATATCGACATTATCTGGTGTTTGGTCTATTTCTGGCATTAAATTTATATCATCTTCTAATCTATTTAACAAATCATTATAACCAACTACAGAAGGATGAATAAATAATTTAAAGTTTTCATAAGTAAATAAAAATTTTTCCATATGTTCTGTTAATAAATATCTCAACTTATTTAAATCCATTATAATTCCCCCAAAATGGTGTTTATTATAACAAAATTCTTGGCAAATAACAAATAAAAATTAATGTTACTTTTTACTTCCAAGAGCTGTTATATTTATGATATGCTATGTTTGTATTGAGGTAGTAGTACTAAAAATTTGGATTTGGTATTTAAACACTTAGTGTACCACATTAATAATTGTTTGAACTTTTAATTTTTTTGAAGGTCTAGTTTTAATATACTTTAATTAATGGTAGAATAAATAAAAAATTTAATTGATAATGTTAATTTAGTAAAACACACTGGCACATTGATAATATCAATAGACGTATGATTAGTAGTTACATATTTTTTGGGGGTGATGAATATGCTAAATTTTATGGATGAGGATAAGGAAACAGTAAAAAATGCTTATAAAATGATTTTACTTAATCTTAAAGATTATTTGAAAAACTATGATATAAAAGATGAAATATCTTATTCTAAAATAATTTTTAATATGTTACATAATGGTTTTTTTAGTATGAATAGAACAATAAATTTTGATAATAATTATGACTACCTAGAATTACCTTCAGAAATAAGTCAAGGCGTTCAAGTTATGTATGGAATTTGTTGTTGTAGGCATGCAACAGAATTTCTTTATAACTTATTATGTATTTTAAATTACAATCCCTCTTTAATATACATTTATGTAGATAATAATACAGGACTTTGGCATAAAGTAAATCCTGCAATTGAAAAAGCGAATCATCAAGCAATTTTATTAGGTAATAGGTATATTATAGATCCAGCAAATAAATTTATTTTACAGATACAAAAAAATGGAGAATTAAGACTGATAGATTCAGGATATTGTAATTATTTAGAACCATATCAAGAAACGAATATTACTGTGATAGGAAATGTTTTAGAGAAATATTATACATACAAGAGATTGGAAATAAAAAGTGTATATTCTTAAAAAAAAGATGAGCACTTACCCTGAAACAATCAGATTGATTAATCCCCAAATTGTTATGTTTTGACCCTTAATATGTTTAAATTTATAATAGTCTTAAGAAACATACTTTAGTAATTTATATAAATAAAGTCCAAGTATTTGATATTATGGACTTTTTCGCTGTCTAAATAAAATTTTAAGTTTTTAGCAAATTTATTTCTAGAGTCAGATGAAGATATAAATAAAAAAATAGAGTATCCCTCTGATACCCTATGATTTTTCCTTTGTAATAATTTCAATCAATTTCTTGGTACTAAAATTTGGTAAATGGTTTTTTGATAGTGCAATTCCAATATATCTACTTGGAATTTTTTCTTTGATTTTTAACTCATACAATTCCTTATTTTTAATCTGATCTTTAATATATTCTTTAGTTGCATATCCAATACCCAACCCAATTTTAGCAAATTCTACCACCAATGTATAGCTGGCAAGTTCAATATTAGGTTTCAATACGACACCATTTTCTCTTGCAACTTGATCTAAAAAATGGCGAGTATTGGATCCTTTAATCTGTAATATTAAGGGGTAATCATTTAAGTTACTCATTGATAATTCTTTATCTGCTAAGCCTTTGTAATTATGATTTACTATAAAGCAATCATTTATTTTCTTACACTTGATAATATCGATATCATTTCCGTAATTCTGATTCGTCAAATTGAGAATGATAATGTCAATGAGACCATTTTTTAGTTTTGGTAATAAATCAGTGGTTATATTAGTTACTATCTGTATATTAATTTTAGGATATAGCGCATGAAATTTTTCTAAAAAGGGAAGTAAAAATTCCTTTGTCAATGTTGCACTAATCCCTATTTTGATACAACCAGTTTCAAGATTGATAAGCTCCGTAAACTTATTTTCAGCATTTGAAATATATTCAATCGCTTGCTTAATATAAGTATAAAATTCCTTTCCTTCTTCTGTGAGCAGAACTCCTCTTTTTGTTCTTACAAATAATTGCCCCCCTAACTGTGCTTCTAAATTTTTAATGGATTTACTAATAGCAGGTTGTGAAATATTTAGTTCTTCACTTGCCTTCGTAATATTGCCGTGATTAGCAACCGTATAAAATATTCGATACAATTCAAAGTCTACATTCATAATAACCTCCAGTTATAATAAACATAATAAATATGTATTTTAATTATATCAATAACAAGAGTATACTGCAAGTAGGAGGGAGGAAAATAAATGATAATAGGAATTTGTGGAAAATCCGGAAGTGGTAAAAGTACGGTAGCAAGGGAACTAATGGAACTAGTGAATAAGGAATCAGTACACTTAGATATTGATAAGATTGGGCATAAGGTTTTGGCAATTCCTAATGTTGAGAAAGAGTTAATAGAAACATTTGGGAGTGGTATTAAAACAGAAAGTGGTATAAACAGAAAAAAGCTTGGTGAAATAGTGTTTGCGTTTAGGAGTGAAATGGAAAAATTAACTGATATAACATGGAAATATATGCAAATAGAAATTGATAGATTTTTGGATGTTAACCAAGAAAAACTCATTATTTTAGATTGGCAATTACTACCTATTACAAAATACTTTAGTATGTGTGATTTTACAATTTTGTTAGATATCCCATATGAAACTAGAAAAAAAAGAGCAGTTGCAAGAGATAATATATCGGATAGTGATTTTGATTTAAGAGAAAAAGCAAGTATAGATATTGATACAGAATCATTCGATTATGTTCTAAAAGAAAGTGAAATGGAATCATTGAAAGGTTTGGTGAAATTATTATGACAAAGGTTTTATATCCAGGAAGTTTTGACCCAATGACAAAAGGACATATGAATATTATTGAGCAAGCAAGTGAATTATTTGATGAAGTAATAATAGCAATACTACAAAACCCATCAAAGAAAACAGGCTTATTTACTTTAGAGGAAAGAATGGAAATCATAGAAAAGTTATACCAGAAAAGGAATAATATAAGAGTTATATCTGGAAGTGGCGCTGCAGTTGATGTTGCCCTACTTCACGAGTGTAAGGCAATTATTAGAGGCCTTAGAAGTCTAAGTGACTATGATTATGAAGTTCAATTACAACAAATAAATAAAGAAGTATCCAATAATCAAATAAATACAATTTGCTTATTTGCTGATAAAGAATATCAATTTGTATCATCTAGTGTGGTAAAGGAAATTAATAATCTTGATAAAGATATTTCAAGGTATGTAGACCCAATAGTTCAAGAAAGAATGATGGTCAAGAAAAGGGGCAAGATGTAAATGAATGAAATGATAATCACACCATTGGGCACAATCTCACCATATTTAAAAGAAAGTATGAATTGCCCTGGTTTCCTTGTTGAGTATAAGGATGAAAAAGTATTACTGGATTGTGGAAATGGAATCACAAGATATTTGGATTTTCCAAATGATTTAAAAAACTTAACTGTAATAATTACACATTATCATAAAGATCACTTTGGAGATATTGGTTTGGTTCAATACGCATCTTATGTGTACCATAACTTAGGACTTCTAAATGAAAAAATTAAGATTTTTTTACCTAAAAGAGATTTTGGTTTGAATAAAGAATCCATTTTATTAAATGATGAAAGTTACTCTGATTATTTTGAAATAGAGAATAACGATTCTTTTCACATTGGGGATCTAAAGATAAGTTTTTTAGATAATCAATCCCATTCGATAGAGTCATATATGATAAAACTGATGAATGAGAATTTTAAAGTCGTATATACATCTGATATTGGTACTACGAATTTTGATCAATTAGTGGAATTTTGTCAAAACTCTAGTTTAATTATTTGTGAAAGTTCATTTCTTAGAAAGCATAATTCTTTAAGTAAGACACATATGACTGCCTATGATGCAGGACTTTTAGCAAATAAATCAAAAGCTGAAAGGTTATTATTAACACATTTTTGGCCGGAGGAAGATAAAAGATTGTATTTAGAAGAAGCAAAACAAAATTTTGAAAATATAGAAGTAGCCAAGGAGAATAAACAGATTATATTAAGGAGAACTGGTGAATATGGAAAATGAAAAATTAATTGATTTACATATGCATTCTAATTATTCAGATGGAGATTTATCACCCCAAGAATTAATAAGATTAGCAATTGATAAAAACATTTCTACAATATCTATTACAGATCATGATACGATAGCAGGAATAAAGAAAATCAATAGAAATGATTCTTTGATTGTAGAAAGTGGTATTCAAATAATCGATGGTATAGAATTATCAGCAAAGACCAATAAGGGAAGAATGCATATTCTAGGGTATGATATCAATCTAACCGATGAAACTTTAAATAAAAAAATGGAGGAATTAAAAGATAATAGTATCAATTCTGTTTTATCTATTATGGAACAGATAAAAAGAGACTATGGAATTAAATTTAAATATGAAGATATAAAGAATCTAGTCAATCTAAATCATAATTTAGGACGCCCAGATTTAGCAAAATTATGTATGAAATATGGTTATGCAAATACTGTTCAAGATGCATTTGATAAGTATTTGATAGACGCATATAATAAAACTAGGCAAACAGGAAAAGGCTTAGAGTATCAAGAGTGTTTAGAATTAATTTCTAAGAGTGGTGGTATTTCCGTTTTAGCACACCCTAAATCATTAGAATTACCTAAAAAAGAATTTTTAGTATTATTAAGAGAAATGATTCATTATGGCTTAAGAGGAATTGAAGTTTATCATTCTAGTCATACGAAAGAAGAGATGAAGTATTATTTAGAAGTTGCCAATCAATATGATTTACTAACTAGTGGTGGTAGTGATTTTCATGGAAAAACCGTCAAACCAGATGTTGAATTAGGAAGTGGTATCCAAAATAATATTAGAATAAAAAGATTAAGTATATTAGATGAAATACGTTAAATATGGATTTTCTAAATAAAATAGGAAAAGTAGAAAGTTGTTAGTATAGGAAATAAATTTTAATTGCACTCTTTTTAAATTTATGATATTATATACCTACTTTCAAGGGGAATTTTATGAAAATTTATAGAGTAGTTCCCAGCAACTTTTTTATGGGATATCGATTAGATGAGGACATTAAAGAAAGTCCAGAGACACTATATTCAGAGACATTCTATTATAAAATGGGATATACACATTTTTATAAAGAAACTGGACATGATTTTAATACCATAGACTGTGAAAATCTTCAAGGAAAATATTTTTGCTTATTCCCAGAGGATGCCATTTTAGAGGGATTTAAACTAATGAACATTACCACAAACTAAGAACTGATATCAACATGATTTTGGAATATGATATTCCAATAGATATGATTATGAAACATATTGGTTATGGAGATTATACATATGACATAATGCCTCTATATTTGATTGAAACTTTCATTGAAAAAGATGATTTTGATGGTACTGTTATTTCATCAGATGATATAGATGAACATGAAAAGCAAAAACACTTAATTGAGGATTTCTAAAATGCAATGGAAATACTAAAAGAGTATAAATCATATTTATGTGCGGATTATGATGTAGATTACTATACAAATTTATTGAAAGGATCTAGTTTATCATCATTAACAGAAGAAGAACTAAAACAAGCCTTACTAAATAGTAAATTTTATACTACATTCTTAAACCACCATCGTGAATTAATTAAGTCCCCTTATATTACGGGAAAAGTAATTCCAGTAAATATGGAATTTATGTCTTATGGGTTAAAAAGTTTTGAAAAAATAAGAGAATACTATCAAAATCTAGGAATTCGATATGAATATTCAGATGAACATGAGGACTTTAAAAAAGAACTAATTAATACTATGATGAAAGATAATTCAAATAAAGAAAAAGTAAAAAAACTATTAGAAGAGAAAAAATATATATAATTCTATAAAAAATGTTCGAATATATGGATAAAAAAATCATATTTGACAATCTTTATCCCATTCTCTAATATTTTAAATAAAGAAAATAAACTCTTGATGGAATTATACAATCGATAGAAGGAAGTTTTATATGGATATTGAAGAGTTAAAAAGAATGAAACAAGAAGTAGATTTTTACAGAAGTAAAATCAATGGTATTACTATAAAAATTGAAGATATGGATCCTAATTTTGTTTACTTGATGCATACTACCACTTTGAATTTAGAAGATACTCAAGATGTATACCAAAACGGATTAGCATATTCTGGAAACGAAATTTGGAGAACCTTTAGTAATCTAAACCAAAACTTTGACTCATCTAGAAATATATGGAAAGAAAAAGTAGAATTAACTAGTCTAGAACAAGTAATTGTAGAAAGCTGTAGTCTATCGTTTCAATGTTTTTTATATAAGATTCCTTTAATTTTCTTTCAACCTGTAGATGAAGAATTTTATCCAATACCAATATGGTATTATGATAGAACCTATCAACCTAAATTTAATATTAGTAGTAGTGGAGTTCCCTATCATATAAATGAGGAAAAAATCAAATATTTTAGAATTTTTCCAACACTACTATTAGGTCATTACGATATAAGAACAAATACATTCCAGAAAAATCCATCCTATTCTTATCATATTAGTAACCCAAATGGTATATATGATAGAAAGCAGATAATTTCTATGAGTGATATCAGTGAATATGAGAATTTTTGGAGACATAACGATTATATTCTAAATGGTGAAGAAAGCCCATTTGAAGAAAAAATTATGAAAATAGAAAATAACTTTCATCACCAAGGAAACCAACCAAAAAGTAAATGTTAGATGAATTTTTTTCTTGGTAGAAAATGAATATTATAAAATAACTTGGAATCATCATATTAGGTGATTCTTTTATTTACAATTATTTTTAAAAGGAATATAATAATTCTCAAACTTATAAAATCTCTATTTTAGTATAGTAGATGAATAATATAAAAAAGTATCAGAAGGAGAGAATATGGAACAACAAAAAGGACTTTTTGAAATAAAGATACCACCAGGATCAAAAACGAAAACTTTGAGTGATACTGATTATTTATTAACAGATAAAGATGAATTAAACCTTGCAATCAATCAGAATATTCACAATCTAACCAAAGAGCAACTAAAATATTTAAAGTCACTTTTAAATTTAGATATTTCAATATTTAAGTACGAAAAACTAAATGAAAATCCATTATTTTTCTATGTTGCTAGATATAACCTATATGAAGGAATACTAAAAATGTTAAAACAAATGGAGGGAGTGAATCCACATAGTGTGAATACTCGTATTGCCCTACCAGGAAAAAATTGGTTGGAGATAGGACTGAGACTAGAAATGATATCTTCCCCTTTATTAGAAATTGAAATGTATCCGAAAGTAGTAGGTATCAGTGATATGGAGATTGAAATTAATATTTGGGATAGTGAGGGTTTTACAGAAGAACTAGAAAGAAAACTAACAGAACAATACAGAAATCAAGGAAAATCAGATGAGCAAATTGCCTTTTGTTTAAAAGAAAAACAGTTAGTAAGAAATCTTACGAAAAAAGTCGCAAGTGAGATAATTAGCTATTGGAACCTTTCTAATTTTGAAAAATGTGTTTGCTATGACGAAAATGTGACAGGTAAAATATTTTCTTGGGCTAAAATATATAAAAAAAGTATTGATGATTAAAATAAAAGCAAAGACAATAATCAATAGGAGTTTTAATCATAAACTACATAATGGAAAGGAAGTTTATATGAGTTTATCGACTAATTTATTAAAAAATGAAGAATACCTAAGTATCGTAAGAAAAATAGAAAGAATGCATTTTATTACAGATGGAAAATGGGATTGGGAACATGGACTAGGACATTATAAAAGAGTTTCAGAATATACAAAAGAAATATTAAGTCAGCTACAAGTAGATGATAGGACAATCGAACTAGCCATGTTTGCATCTTTACTTCATGATATTGGACTAAGTAAAGGAGAGAAAATAGATCATGCAACAGAAAGTGTTAAACTCTCTAGAAAATTTATTGAAAATGTTCAGGTAACAGAAACAGAAAAAGAAATACTATATCAAGCAATTGGGGATCACTCAAGTGGAACACATATTGCATCTTTTGTAGGGCTTTCCTTACTTTTAGCAGATAAACTAGATGTTACATATCATAGGACTGAAAACTCAACTATTCAAGATAAAATCAATACAGAAATACAAAAGATTAAAAAAGTAAGAATTCAAATTACAGATACAGAACTAATTGTAATTTATAATACAGAAAATGACTTTGATATTAGTATTTTAAAAGAATGGAAAAAGATGGTAACCATCCCAAAAAAAGTAGCAGAATACTTAAATCTACAATATAAATTTATATTAAATGGAAAAGAAGTTGAGTATGATAGTATTTTAATGTTTCCAGGATATCAGAAAAAAGTAGAAATGAGAATCTGATAAATAAAATATAGTAAAAAAATGTAGAGAAGAAAAAATTCAAAAAGTATAAACTCGTGGTATAATAATAGTTAGAAACCGATAAGTGAATAACATTTATTTAGGAGGCATAGTATGGAAGAAAAATTAGAACTTTATGAGGTAGAACACGTAGCTGATCTAGCTAGAATAGAATTAACAGAAGAAGAAAAAGAACAATACGCAATCAATCTAAAAAAATTATTAAATGAAGTAGAAAAAATTAGTGAAATTAAAAACTACGATGAAGAACTATTAATTACCCCTGTTGAGCATACAGTAAGTCTTAGAGAAGATAAAAATGAAAGTGGTATTTCTTTTGATAAAGTAAAGAAAAATGCACCAAGAACGAGTGGGAATTTTGTGGAAGTGCCGGTGATGATTCATGAGTAAATATTTAGATAAAAGTATTATAGAAATTAACGAATTACTGAAGAAAAAAGAAATTCGTCCGATAGATTTAGTAGAAGAAGCATTTTCTCGCATTGAAGAAAATAAAGACTTAAACTGTTTTATTACATTAAATAAAGAAAATGCGATAGAAGAGGCTAAAAAACTCGAAGATTTAGAAGTAGATAACCTTCTTTTTGGAATTCCTATTGCAGTGAAAGATAATATTTCAACGAAAGATTTAAGAACCACTTGTGCATCTAAAATGTTAGAAAATTATGTACCAATTTATGATGCAACGGTAGTTCAAAAAATCAAAGACAAGCATATGATTATTATAGGAAAGACCAACATGGATGAATTTGCGATGGGATCAACTAGTAGAACCAGTTATTTTGGTGCACCGAAAAACCCTTGGAATAAAGAAAAAATCACAGGAGGTTCTTCTGGAGGAAGTGCTGCTTGTATTTCACAAAGAATCGTTCCTTTGGCACTAGGAAGCGATACGGGAGGATCTATTAGGCAACCTGCAAGCTATACTGGAATTGTCGGAATGAAACCAACCTATGGAAGAATTTCTCGTTATGGGTTAGTGGCTTTTGCATCTAGCCTAGATCAAATTGGTCCTATGACTAGAAATGTCTATGAAAATGCTCTTCTTTTAAATGAGTTAGTAGGGCATGATACTCATGATTTAACGAGTGTATTAAGAGATAAGGAAGATTTTACGAGGCTGCTTGGAAAAGATATCAAAGGAATGAAAATTGGAATTCCTAACTATTTTTTAAGTGACATTGTAAGTAATGAAATCAAAGATAAAATAAATGAAATGATTGCATTATTAAGAAAGAAAGGTGTAACCGTTGATTTTATAGATATTGATTACATAGAAAATGCAGTTACTCTATATCAGATCATTGCGATGGGGGAAGCAAGCAGTAATTTAGCGAGATTTGATGGTGTAAGATTCGGCTACTCTATAAAAAATCCAGAATCTGTTGAAGATTTATACCGTAAAACGAGAAAAGAAGGATTTGGTAAGGAAGTGAAACGTAGAATTATGGTAGGTTCTTACCTGTTAAGTGGAGAAAATGCTGTTACCTATTATAATAAAGCACTTCAAATTCGTGATGATATTAGAAAGAGCTTCCAAAAAGCATTTAAAACTTATGACTTAATCATAGGGCCAACGACAACTACAGTTGCTTACAATTTAGCTCAAGATCTAGATGATCCAATCCAGTCATTCCTAGACGATGTATTAGTAATTCCTGTCAACATGGCGGGACTTCCTGGTATGAATGTACCAATCGGCTTTAATAAAGAGAACATGCCAATCGGAATGCATATTATTGGAAACTCCTTTGAAGAGGCTAAAATGTATCAGCTAGCGGCATGGATTGAAAGAGAATTAAACTTAAATTTAATACCAGGAGGGAATGCTTGTGAATAAAGAATATCAAGTAACCGCAGGAGCAGAAGTTCATTGCGAGTTAAAAAGTAATACCAAAATGTTTTCAGATTCCAATAATCATTATGGTACCTTCGCCAATACGAATATTAATGAAATTGATTTCGCATATCCTGGAGTTCTTCCTACTGTGAATTCTTATGCCGTAGAACTTGCATTAAAAGCATCCCTTGCATTTCATTGTAAAATTAATAAAAAAATGCATTTTGATCGAAAAAATTATTTTTATCCAGATTTACCCAAAGGATATCAAATTACCCAAGCTAGAAGTCCTATTGGTGTAGATGGGTATTTAGAGATTGAAGTAGATGGCATTACTAAAAAAATTGGAATTCACGATATTCATATGGAGGAAGATACTTGTAAAAGTACACATTATAAAGATAAATCATTCCTAGATTTTAACCGAAATGGGGTTCCTTTAATCGAAATCGTATCAGAACCAGATATCAAGAGTGATAAAGAAATGATTGCCTATCTAGAAAAACTGCGAGAGACATTGCTATATTTAAATGTTTCAGACTGTAAAATCGAAGAGGGTAGCATGCGTTGTGATGTCAATGTTTCCGTTTCTAAAACAGAGATATTAGGAACGAGAACAGAAACAAAGAATGTAGGGTCTATCAGTAGTGCAGGTATGGTTGTTATGGTAGAAGCAAAAAGACAAATAGAGGAATTAGAGCGCGGAAATCAAATCCGCGAAGAGACAAGAAGATATGATGAAAAGACAAATGAAACAGTGTTAATGCGTGTCAAAGAAGTTGGAAACGATTATCGTTATTTTCCAGAACCAGATATTCCGTTTTTAGTATTAGAAGATGATTATATTGAAAAAGTTAAATCAAGTTTAGAGATTTTGCCAGATGAGAGAAGAAAATTATACCTAGAAAAAGGAATTTCTTTAGTAAATGCTAATAAACTAATTCAAAATAAACAACTAAGTGATTTTTTACTAGGCTTAGAAGATATAGATTTAGTAATTGCTAGTAACTTATTATTAGGAGATATTTCTGCTTATTTAAATAAAACAGAAAAAGGTTTGACTTCTACAAAACTAACAAAGGATAAATTCAAGGAATTAGTGTCAAAATTATCCAGTGGAGAAATAACCAATAAAGTATTTAAAGAAATATTAAATGACTTAATGGAAACAGATTCCTCTACCCTCGAAATCATTTCCTCTCGTGGTATTCAAACGATTAGTGATACATCTTACTTAACAGAACTTGTGGATAAAGTTTTAAAAGAAAACGAAGCAAGTGTTTTGGATTATAAAGCAGGAAAAGATCGAGCACTGAAATATCTCATGGGACAAATCATGAAAGAAAGTAAGGGTAGCGCCAATCCTTCTCTAGTAAATCAATTGTTAGTAGAAGAATTAACAAAAAGATAAATATTTGAAAAAGTTAGAAAGATATTGTATAATCTTAACTATAATTAAAGGAGTTGGAAAAATATGATGAAATTGGTGAAAAAAAACAAATTTACGATTATAATCGTGGTACTTTTTGTATTCTTCATGTTTGGGGTTTCTGAAATTAAAAAAGTATTTTTTGCACATGATGGTGCAGTATACGGAGATCGTCTAGTAGGAAAAGTAGAAGTGAAAAAAGAAACATATGATCAATTAAAAGAAGGCATTCAGGCCAAAGAAAAAGTAGAATCCGTAGAAGTACGTGAAAGTGGACGCCTAATCAATATTTTAATCACTGTTGCATTTGATACTTCACTGGATGACGCTAAAAAGACAATGGATGGTGTTTTGGATATATTTACAGATAGTCAAAAAGGATATTATGATTTTCATGTAATTGTTAGAAAAAATGATGCTGCTGAAAATAATTTCCCAATTATGGGATCAAAGCATCATAATAGTTCCATTTTTGTTTGGTCTAAAGATAGAGAAAAAACGGATATCAACCAAACGGATACCAATCAGTAGTTAGAGGGTGAACCCATGAAAAAAAAATTAATAATTGTTGTACCAATTTTAGTAGCACTCTTTGCATTTGTTGGAGTCTATTATTACTTAAATTATAAAGATGAAAGAACCAATTTAACTGTAAGAGAAAAAAGATGGATTACAAATAATTCAGAAGTAAAATATGATTTAGAAATTATCAATGATATACCAGTTTATTCTATGGATGGTTCTGGAGTGATTTTTAATTTTGTTAAAAACTTTGAATCGGATACAGGACTAGAGTTTAATAAAATTCCATATCCAAAGACATCAAGTTCTTCGGGTACAGGTTTAAGATTTCGACTATTAGATAATGAAACGAAACAGACCAATAAAGATTTATTAGTATTTGAAGATGGTTATGTTGCAATTAGTAAAGTAAATACTAGATATAACGAAATTAGCGAACTCAAAGATAAATCCATCGGAGTATTTACATCTGATGTTGGTGAGTTAAGTTATTACTTAAAAAATGCAACGAACCTTACTTATAAGACCTATGAAGATATAACAACGATGATTACAGAGTTTGATCAAGATCAAGTGGAAATGATTATTATTCCACAAATCTTATATTTAGACCAAACCATTATGAATGACAATTATCATATTAATTACTACTTTACAGAAATTTCTAAACGACTGGTTCTAACATTGTCAGATGATAACCAGGAACTAAATCAAGTAGTTCGTAAATACTATGAAAAGTGGAAAAAAGATGGTTTCATTACTTCCTATAATAAAGAATATCTAGACTACTATGCATCTAAAAATGGATTGAATGATAAAACAAAAGCAGATTTAGTATCTAAATCATATGCTTACGGATATGTAGAAAATGTTCCTTATGAACTAAAAATTGATGGGATTCCGAAAGGAATTGCGAGTGAATATGTCGCTCGGATGTTACGCCTGACTGGAATTGATTTTACGTATAAGAAATATAAATCTATAGAAGAATTAAACCAGGCAATTGATAAAGGAGAAGTAGATATTTACTTTAACTATTCTGGTTATAGTACAACGGATTATAAGGCAACAATTTCTCCAACGATAGAGAAATATGTAGTATTAGGTGTTCCGAAAGAAGGAGACGTTATTTCAACCTTTGAGAGTTTAAAAAATAAAGATGTAAAAATGCTTAAGAACAACTTAATTACGAAATACTTTACTGAAAATAGTAGAGCCAATATTAAAGAAGTAAATAATTTATCAAAACTAGTAAAAGGAAATGGACTAGTCATTGTAGATAAAGAAGTGTATGATTACTATAAAAATAGTAAATTCTCTAAATATGAGGTTTTATACACAGATTATGTGAATAACGATTTTTCATTTATGATTTATAAAGGAAATGAAGAGTTCTATAATTTATTTAATTACATTATTACTACCAATTCTTATTATAATTATCGTTTGAGTGGACTGAATTCTTTAAGTTTATCACTAGTAGAAAGAACCAACTTTCAAGAACTATATCTAATTGTCCTTGGAGTCGCATTACTTCCAATTTTAGTGATTATTGCCTTCTTGATTTTCTTTAAGAGAAAGAAGACAATTACTGAGGTTCGAAAAGAAGACCGTCGTAAATATACAGATATTTTGACTTCACTCAAGAATCGTAATTATTTAAACTTAAATATGAAATTATGGGAGGATAGTCAAGTATATCCGCAGGCTATACTTATTGTCGATTTAAATAATGTACAATATGTAAATGATAACTATGGGCATGAGGCAGGAGATAATTTAATTATTTCAGCTGCATCTATTCTAGTAAATACACAACTCGAAAATAGTGAAATTATTCGTACAGATGGAAATGAATTCTTAATTTATCTTGTTGGATATAGTGAAAAGCAAGTAGAAACATACAGTAAAAAATTAACAAAAGAGATGAAAGACTTACCACACGGTTTTGGAGCATCCATCGGATACAGTATGATTGTAGATGATATTAAAACCATTGATGATGCAATTAATGAAGCAACACTAGACATGAGGACAGCAAAAGAAAAAGTAAAATAGGAATGTGATATCTATGAAACAGGAAATGAGAAAATTTTTTCACAGAGTATTAGATACAGTAAATAAGCCAGAAATGAGGATTTTACCAGGTCAACTGGCTTTTTTTCTTGTATTATCCATGATTCCTTTAGTAGCTTTAATTGCAACCGTTGCCTCTAGTTTCTTTATATCTATGGATTCTTTAGTAGATTTAATTAACACGACATTTCCAAGGGATGCTGCAGAATTAATCAATCAAGCAATTGGTGGAAAAGACCTAAACTTAAACATTGTTATTTTCTATTTTTCTGCGTTTATTCTTGCATCGAATGGACCACATTCTATGATTATAGGATCCAATTTACTTTATAAAGTAGAGGATAAAAGCCTAATTCGTAGAAGAATGAAAGCATTGTTAATGACTGTGGTATTAGTGCTACTTTTTGTTTTCTTATTAGTAGTCCCAGTATTTGGGGATAAAATCATTTCTATAATCATAGAACTTGTGGATAAAGAATCAATTACTAAATTTATTAGAATTACCTACTCCTTTTTAAAATACCCAATTTCCTTATTCTTTATCTTCTTTTGTATAAAACTTCTTTATATCATGGCACCTGATAAACATATTTCGAGCAAATCTACAACCTATGGTGCACTTTTTACAACCATTACTTGGATACTATCAACAGAAGTTTACTCTTTTTATGTAGAAGTATTTGCAAAATATAACTTATTATATGGGAGTATTGCAAACTTAATTATTCTTCTATTATGGGTTTATCTACTCTCTTATATCTTTGTATTTGGAATGGCATTTAATGCGAGCAGTGAGGAACACGAAAAAAGGACTAAAGCAGAAAAATAATATATGACAAATTTGTAATCGGAGGGAGAATTGCCTATTGGCAATTTTCGTGGTATAATGTAGAAGGAAGGTTGGTGCCTAATATTAATGAAAAAGATGAAAAAAATAGAAAAAAAAGCGAAAAAGATTTTAGAAAATATCAAAAAGAGCATAACTTATGTGATTCTAAATCCAAAAAGGTCATGTATTTTTATATTTAATAGATGTATAGAAGCAGTTCGGGAGAATATACTGTTCTTTATATTTTTAATTGTCAATCTCTTTGCTTCCACATTACTTCGTTATATTACGATTCATACATGGGAAAACATTCTAAATATAAAACCAATCCTTGCTGACTTAGCAATTATTATGGTACTTGGAGGGTTAAGTTTTTTTCTAAAGAAAAAAAATCGATTTATTTATTTATTCATTGTGTCATTAATTTTAAGTATTCTTTGTGTTATTAACTCATTATATTATACATTCTATACTTCTTTCGTATCAGTTTCTCTTATTGGAACTTTAGAATATTTATTTCAAGTTGGAGATGCAGTTACTAAAAATGTATTTAAAATACAAGATTTTTCCTATCTATTTGCACCAATTGCCTTATTGCTTGTACATTTAAAATTAAAAAGAAGTAGGAAATCAAAAGGAAATCAAAAAAATTTAGAAAAAAGGGATAACAAAAAGGCAATTACAACTTTATCAGTTGCCCTAATACTAATACTAATTTTTATCAGCATGCTTACTTCCTTAGAAATAGGTAGATTTTCTAAGCAATGGAACCGTGAATACATTGTAATGAAATTTGGAATTTATGCTTATCACTTGAATGATCTTGTAAAAAGTATTGAGCCAAAAATTACTAGTTTATTTGGGTATGATAATGCCCTAAGAACCTTTAAAGAGTACTATCAGGATGTACCAAATGAGCAGCAGGTAGTGAATGAATATACAGGCATTTTTGAAGGAAAAAATATTATTTCTATTCATTGTGAAAGTATGCAGCAAGTGAATATGAGTCTAAGTTTTAATGGTCAAGAACTAACACCAAATTTAAATAAATTAGCGAGTGAATCTCTATACTTTAGTAATTTTTATTCACAAGTAAGTGTAGGAACCTCTAGCGATAGTGAATTTACATTGAATACATCTTTGATGCCTACCAATACAGGAACTGCATTTGTAAGTTACTTTAATCGTGAATATGTATCCATTCCTAAACTTTTAAAGGAAAAGGGATATTATACATTCAGTATGCATGCGAATAATGGCTCTTACTGGAATCGTAATGTAATGCATGAATCCTTAGGATATGATCGTTTTTACAGTAAAAAAGATTATGAAATTGATGAAGTCATTGGTCTTGGATTATCAGATAAGTCTTTCTTTAAACAATCGATAGAAAAAATTAAAAAAATCAATGAAGAAGGAAAAACATATTATGGAACGGTTTTAATGTTAACCAATCATACACCTTTCTCTGATGTTGATAAATATGGTGACTTTCCTGTAGATATTAGAGAAGATCTTCTAGATGAAGAGGGAAATCCAGTAATAAATGAAGAAACAGGGGAAGTAGAACAAGTAACCTATCCATACATGGAAGGAACCAAATTAGGAAATTACTTTAAATCTGTTCACTATGCAGACGAAGCCCTAGGAGAATTCTTAACAGGACTAGAAGAGGAAGGACTAATGGAAAATACAGTTCTTGTATTATATGGAGATCATGATGCAAGACTACCAAAAGCAGACTACAATCGTCTTTTTAATTATGATAAAGAAAATGACGCTACGCTACCATCAGATACAGAAGGATTCTATAAAGTAGATGCTTTCCAATATGAACTTCTTAGAAAAGTGCCGTTCTTAATTTATAGTAAGGAAACAAAAGATTCATTGCATAAAGAAATCACAACTGTGATGGGAATGTATGATGTAATGCCAACATTAGGAAATATGTTCGGTTTTTATAATAAATACCAATTAGGGAAAGATATTTTTAATGCAACGGATGATAATATTGTCGTATTCCCAAATGGAAATTGGATGACCAATAAAATTTACTATAATACACAAAAGGGAAATTTTCTTCCTTTAAAAGAGGAAGCAATTTCAGAAGAATACATTACAGAATGCCAACATTATGCAGAAAAATTATTGAGTGCTTCAAACTCACTCATAGTCTTTGACCTAATTAAGAAAGAACAAGAGACTATTAAGTCTGAAACAGATTATATTGAAGAGAAGGTTATGGAATAATGAATAAAAGAACGAAGGTAAGCTCTAAAAAAAAGGGTAGAAGTAGTTTTATTATCATAGTATTATTATTTCTCTTAGGATTAATCGTAGGAGGTGCTTATCACCTTTATCATGAATTTTTTAAGAAAGATACGAATCAAGTAACCGTGGTATCTAGAATCGATGATTATGGGTATTATCTAAATAGTAATACCACCAAAGTATACAAAAAATATTATAAGCAACTAGAAAGTGAGTTAAAAGACTCCAAAGTAGATGAAAAGAAGTATGTAACGTTATTATCTCAATTATTTACAATTGACTTTTACACCTTAAATAATAAATTAACAAATCAAGATATTGGTGGAATTCAGTTTGTTGCTTCTAGCTTACAAGAAAAATTTAAAGCAGAGGCTTCGAATAGTGTTTACAAATATGTAAGAAACAATCGAGAGAAAAAAAGAGAGCAATCTTTACCAGAGGTAACAAGTTCCATGGTTACTGGGGTAAAAGAAAAAGAATATGAAAAGAAAGATTTTAAAGACTCTAGTGGATTTCAAGTAACGGTACAATTAGAATACAAAGAGGATTTGGGATATCCAAAAAACATAAAACTTTTCTTTGTTCATGAAGAAAATAAATTAGTGTTAGTAGAAATTTTTGACAAGAATTAAAAAAATGTTATTATGAATATGTCAAGGAAACTTTCATAAAATTAAAAAGGAACATTCAATATGCCGATGTTGAGTGTTGCCATTTAATTGGATAACATCTAAATCATTTTAAATTGTACCCTAAAATGGACACGATAGAGATTTAAAATTTATTGATTATTGGTTTTGAAGAAGATGAGTTCTATATTGTACAGGACTCATCTTTTTTAAATTCCATTGATATCTATAATTATTACAATATTCTATGTACTTATCAATTTCAAATTGTAATTCTTCGAAATTAGAACAAGCTTTAAAATCAACTTCATCTTTCATATGACCAAAGAAAGATTTTTGTGGTGCATTACCCAGCAATTTCCTTTTCTAGACATTGATTGACCTAATTTTAATTCTTTTAATAAAGATTGAAAAGTTGGACCTGTATAGTTTTTCACCCCTTTCTCAAGGCCGAAACTTTTTTTAAGAATCCATTTTCCATTTCAAATTGATTAACTCTTCTTTGTAAATATTTAATATTTTCTAGTTTCTTCTTTTTCTGCTCATCTGTTTCTTTATGAATGGGACAGTAATTATTTTTACTAAAAGTAGAATCATGAGATGCTTGTTTTTCCAATTTCTAGTACAAGTTTTTATTCTTCTTTTCCCAACTACTAAAGGATTTAAACCAAACTCTGAAAATATTTGAAGATTACCTTTCACGTTTCTAAATTCATTCATAAATAAGATTTTAAATTATTTTGACCAATTATGTTTATTTGCTTTTATTAATGATAATCCTATTTCATTTGGATTTAATCCACAACTTTCAAAGATATCTAAAATTCTTTTACCTTTACTTAAATCCATAATAACCTTTTTTCTAAATTCTTCTGTATAAATAATATGGTCTTTAGAAAAAGTAAGTATATATTTATTTCCTAATAATTCCTTTTTTCTTTTATTAGTAAATTTTGACATATTGTTGCCCCTCTTTGATATTATTTTAACACATAGAAAAAGATAGGTGTCTTTTCCTATCTGTCTATTTTTATGGGTACAATTTATTGCTAGATTGAGTACCATTTTTTATACATAGAATCATTAAAGAGACTACTAATGAAATGATAATTAATATTAGAAATGAGATTAGTAAATCTTTTTTCTTCATAAATATCAAGCCTCCTTTCTTACGAAAGGAGGCAAGCCAACAAGAATTATACATTGCAAAAATATATAAAACAATCGAACAAGTTGAAATTTTAAAACTAATTTTTATATGTTAAAACTAAAAAAATTGGGTATTTTTTTGTCGATTCAGAAAGTTTTGGAAATAATATTAAGTAGAGGATGATATAAGAAAGTTGTTAAGGCTCAAAGTTAAATGTTTTAATCATGTCTGCTTCTTCTAGCCCTAGATTGATTTTCATGGCTTTACTAACTTCTTCAATACTATCTTCTTTTAAAATATAGTTCCAAAGTTTTTGCTTTAGATTTTTATAGTAAATCATCTTACCATTTCCAACCAGTTTTAATTGTTCAATATTTAAAGCATCTCCGTCTTGATAATTCGTAGAAGTAATAATTTCTTTAAAAATATTATAGAATGATAAAATTTCTGTGGTAGTAAGATTGGTATCTAAATTTTTAGAAACCGTATCTAAGATATCTAAAACTGTATTGATATTTCGAAGCGTAGTTACTTTATTAATCATTGCTTTAATAAGTGTTTGTTGATTGTATCCACGGTCAATATCACCTTGAGCTAAATCATAACGATTTCTTGCAAATACTAAGGCATGTTCACCGTCTAATGTCTGATGCCCTTTGTCAATACAAATCGTTCCTTGGCGGTTAGAATCATCTGTACATAACCTTTTAGGAACATCTACTTCAATCCCACCTAAGGCATCCACGAGACCAACGACACCTTTAAAATTAATCTTTACATAATAATCAATTGGAATATCAAAAGTATTTTCAATCGTTTGCATCATGCAATCAGTCCCATACCAACCAGCATGTGTTAGTTTGTTTTTTTGATTATTCCTACAAGCAATCGGTAGATAACTATCTCTTGGGATTGACATCATTGTCGTATTATAGGTATCTGGATTAAAAGTAATCAGAATTAACGAATCCCCATTCGCATAAGCATTTTTCTTTAAACCATCCTTTTCACTATCGACACCCATTAATAGAATTGTAAATGGTTTATCTACTGATTTTTCAGTATTGACAGTTTCAATTTGGTCTTTTTTCATTTTTTTATCTTTGCTAGTAATGACCTTCAATTCATTTGCGATATTTTCATAGCCTTCCGTGGTGGCAAACATTTCCTTATAATTACTAGAAATTAGCATAGCATCAATTTTGTTGTTATATAAGTCATGAAGCATAATAGCGACATCTTCATAATCTTGAATTGTGTTTGTATCTTCTAATTTATGTTCTTCAATTAATTCTTTCGCAATCATATAATTATCAATAGAGAGCGTATCATTCAGTATTCCAATATTCTTATCAGTTACGTCTTCGATTGTATTCATCTCATTATTTTTTAAAGCAACTAAGTAAGTGCTATAAGTAATACTTTTCTTATTAATAGAGTCTAGGGAGCCATAGGCTTCTCCAATTAAGTTTGCTGCGAAAATATTAATAGTTACAAAGATTAACATCACAAATAATGCAAAAAAGTGTTTTAGGTTCTTTTTATAATAGAAAAAAATAAAATCAATTGTTAATAGAATTAAAGCAATAATTCCTCGCATCATTGGCTCGATAGGACCTAATTTACTAATTTGATAAATAAGAAATAGGCTAGTGATAATCGACAATAATACAAATATGTTATTTAATTTTAATTTTAGTTTCTTCTTCTTCTTCTTTTTCGTCATAGTACCATCCCTATGATTATTATAACCAAAAAATTTTATTTCTTACATAAAAGTAAAATGCTTCATGTAAAATTTGACAAAAAAAAGAAGAAAAAAATGTAAATTGCCATAAATATTTTATCGAAAATTGTGTTTTTACTAATTCTTTGATACAATATAGTTGAAAACACAAAAGGGGAGGGAAAATATGAAAAGATTTTTAAAATATTTTATTATTTTATTTGTCACTTTCTCTTTTACAGAAGTGGATGCTTTATCGGCAGCTGAAGTTCGTGGGAGAGGAAATGTATGTCCTTCATTTGAACTTGCAAATGCAAGAGAGGATGGTGCCTTAGAAAAAGTTGCTTGTTATAATTCTTATGAAGAAGCAAAACAGGGAATGAATAATACTGAAAACGATAATTTGGTAATTGTTCAAAGTGGAATGATTATTGATGCGAAGTATGCACTGATAGATTATGATCAAAACACAAATGCTGGATATACGAATATTTATGCCGATGTGTATCTAAGTTCGCTTCTAACCTATGTTCGTGGAGGAAATACAGATGATGCAGTGTTCTTAGGAATGGATCCAGGAACAGGAAGAATTAAAATAAAAGTCAGTGGTGTTGTTGGATATATTGCAAGGTATGAATCAGAAGGTCAAAGAATTAATCAACTATATGATATTATTCCTCTTTCATGGGTTCGTAGTCCAAGTTATTATCAAATCACTTCTTCTGAAATTATTCATGTAACTCCACGGAATATATTTGGGGATAAATCAACCGATTCTGTTGTAATTGGTAAAAAGCCTGAAACCGTTTCCCCTGGCAATTATTATAGTTATGATGGGATTTACTTTTACACAGATTTCAAAGCAATGATTCGTGATTATCAATCTGGAAGTGTTGCTGGATCTGTCAATGAAAATAACCCTTATTACAATTATTATCAATATTTATCATTTCGGACAAAGACGAATTATAATGCTTCTAACTTAAATCAGTTTATTAACAATCGTGGATATGGAAATGCAAAAATGGGAAATACAGGGGATGCCTTTGTAGATGCCCAAGAAAAATATGGTGTAAATGCAGCACTCATGTTTTCGATTGGTATCCATGAATCAGGATATGGTACTAGTTGGATTGCCAATAATAAGAATAATTTATTTGGACTCAATGCTGTAGATGCATCTCCAGGGCAATCTGCAGATTCGTTCGCAAGTATTAATGATGGAATTTACAATTATGCCTATGGATGGTTATCTTATGGATATCTACAACCAGGAGACTATAGATTCCGTGGAGCCTTACTTGGAAATAAGCAAGTAGGACTAAATGTCAAATATGCATCTGACCCATATTGGGGTGAGAAAGCAGCTTCCTATTACTATGCTCTAGATAAGGCATATGGTTTCCAAGATTATAATGCATATACAGTAGCTGTATTAAATGGTGACTATAATAATACGGTATATGCAATGAAGAGTCCAACTGGATATCGTGTTTCAACATCCTATTATCAATATAAAGTAAAGAATTCTGCAGTAGTCGTTTTAGGGGAAACCAGTGGACCTATCGTGAATGGGAATACGACATGGTATCAAATCATGAGTGACCCTACATTAGACAATGATCTAGAATATATTGGAGATTCAAAAAGTAATCCAAGAATTGAATATAAATGGAATCAGATGAAAGTATATGTTCCAGCTGCTTATTTTACTAAGATAACTAGTGGAACAACGACTCCAATCATCCCTGTAGATCCAACTCCAACTCCAATGCCAACACCTACACCAACAGAAAATCCAACAGTAACTCCTACTCCTAAACCAGTTCCAACCCCACCTCCTGCAAAAACAGTCTCACAAGTCATTACTGATTCTGGATATCGGGTTGAAAATGGAATGCTATTTGGAGTACAGCCTGGTGCAAGTACAAATGATGTTAGAGGAAAATTAGAGACAAATGGTGGTACTGTAACACTGAGTTCTGAGGCAGTCGGAACGGGAACCACTGTTACCATCCAATCAGGGAATATGGTAGAATCTTACAGCATAGTTATATATGGAGATGTAGATGGAAATGGCAAAATTACAGCAGTAGATTATGTACTTGTAAAAAATCATATCATGGGAACAAATCGTCTAAATGGTGCGGCTTATAAGGCTGCGGATGTAAATCGTGATGGTTCTATTTCTGCTGTTGACTATGTAAATATCAAAAACTACATTATGGGTACAAATAATGTAATTCAAAATTAAAAGGGGTGAATTGAATTGAAAAAAACTTTTGCGCTCGTCGCAATTTTTTTCCTTTTTATTGTAAAATCTCCAGTAGTATATGCTGCTGGCTTAGGGATTTCCGCATCTTCTAAGACAGTAACTACTGGTGGAAGTGTGACGGTAACGATCAATGCTTCTGGTTTAATTGGAAGATTTTCAGTTAGTAGTTCAAACGGAAATGTGCTATCTGGTGGAACTTCTAGTGAATGGATTGAAAATGGGTCTCATTCTTTCAAATTTACAGCAAAATCTACAGGAACTGCTACAATTACAGTCAATTGTTTAGACGTTTCTACTACCTCTGGTGAAAATTATACTGGAAGTAGATCTGTTACAATTAAAGTAGTCGCTCCTAGGGAAAAATCGAATAATAATAATTTATCAAGCCTATCTGTAGAGGGATATTCTATTACTCCTGAATTTTCTAAAGACACATTAGAATATAGTTTAGAAGTACCTGCAGAAACAGAAAAAATTCAAATTAATGCTTCCAAAGAAGATTCTTATGCGTCCATTGATGGAATAGGAGAAAAAGAGGTTAGTGAAGGAGACAACCATTTTGAGATTAAAGTAACCTCTGAAACAGGTAGAGAAAAAGTTTATGTATTAAATGTCAATGTTAAAGATAACAATCCAATTTCAGTAGAAATTAATAAGAAAAAATATACGGTGGTAAAGAAGGCAAGCTCGTTACAAAAACCAGAATTATTTGAAGAAAAAAGAATAACAATCAATGGAATGGAAGTTCCTGGTTTCTATAACGAAATCTCCAAAATGACACTAATTGGAATTCGTGATGAGAAGGGAATCATCTCATTTGCAATCTATAATGAAAAGGAAAAAACGTATACGAAATATCAACCAATTACATCTGCCAACATCACGATTATTTCTTTACCATCGACTGAAAAATTTAAAAAGTATTCCAAAGTAATTACTAAAATAAATGAGGAAGAATACGAAGGATATCAAATTAATAGTAAAAGTAACTTTATTTACTTTTATGGTTTAAGACCAGATACTGGCAAAAGTGCCTGGTATGTATATGATAAGATCGAAAAAACATTACAATTATATCAAGAGGAAGAAGCAAAGAAAATTGAAGAAGAATATAAACAAAAGATTCAAGAGAACAAAGTAGTGATTGCTATCCTAGGTGGAACTTCTGTTTTACTATTGATTATTCTACTAATCGTAACTAGAAAGAATTCAAAAAGGGAAAAAAGAAAACAAAAGAAAGAAATAGTAGATGAAATTTTTAAGGAAATGGATGCAGCCGAGGAGAAGAAAGAAAAGACAAAAATCAAGGATAATCCTGAATTAGAAACAACAAAACCATTAGAGAGAACAATTATTTCTGATAATAAAGCACCAGTAGATGATGACTTTTTAGATATTTTGGATTCAACAAAAGTGGACATTCCAGTGAAGAAAGAAGAGAAACAAGAGGAAAAGAAAGAGGAAGAATCTGTTACTAAGAAAAAAGATGACACTGAGAAGGAAAAAACAAAACGCAAAGAACCTACTAAAAAGAAAAAAACAAAAAAGGATAATAATATTGAACGATGAAATAAATCGTTCTTTTTTATAAAGCTTTTGTAATCAGTTTTAAACAGTGGGAAGTTGGAATTTTTTGAACAGAGGTAATGCCTCATTTATATTGATTGTCTACATAATCCTTCTCATTGCCTACTTTAAACTTATCAGTGCATATCACATGAAAAACGGTGATAGGGAGACTCTTTCAATATTCTATCAAGTTGAAAGAGGAATGAACGTATATATTGGAAATCCAACGACATGGAAAATATACTTGCATATCTTACTAACTCGACTAATATACTCACTATAGGCTATAATCTTGGTGGAGATAATGGCAGTGTTGATTATCCTACCCATCACCGTGGTATATCTAAACACTAATATTTTAAAAATCAAAGGAAACGTTCTAGTACCGATTCATTAATCATTGAGTAAAAAATAAATAGAACAACACCAAAATAAACACCCATATGATATTATCTAAATAAACTAAAATAGCAATATACATAAAAAAACTAATAGATAGATTTATCTCAGTCTAAATATTAGTTTTCTTTTTGTCTAATTTAGTTTCCACTACTTAATGTAATAGTAATTGTCGTCTTTGCTGGAACTTCACTTCCTGCTTTCATAGATTGTTTGATAAATTGATTTTTTTCAACGCTTTGATTTTCTTCATATTTATATTCACATATTAGATTCGCCCTTTTACAGCTATCTTCAATTTGACTTTTATTCATTCCTTGAAAGTCAGGAACATTTGCTGTTCCACCTTGAGAGATGACTAGAGAGATAGTATCGGTATTTTTTACTAATTGATCTTCCTTATGTGAAGAAGAAATCAATTCTCCTGCCTTTTTCTCTGTACTAAATTGATAATCAATACTATATGAAATTTCTTCTTGATTTGCCCATGTGATGAAGTCTTGAACATTAGTAAACTGAATCATATGCAACTGTCCTTTAGAAATTCGAATATTGATGGTATCACCAACTTCGACTGTATCTCCTTTTAATCTAGATGATTCAATTACTTTTCCCTTGGAAACCTTTTCATCATATTCTTCTTTCATAATGATTTTAATCTTATTTTTAGCAGCCCAACTATTAATTTTAGTAGCATCCATTTCCATTAGATTTGGAACTGAAATTTCATGATTTCTAGCTAATGTAATGGTTGTTTTTGGGTTCCTTGTAATATCGAATACTTTTCCTTTTTTATCCCCTTGTTCAATAACAATTCCTTCCTCATAAGAATCACTATATCCATATTGAATCTCATAATCAATGTAATTTCTTTTTAACCAAATAGTCGCCTGAAATTCATTTTTTCCAACTAAATCAATCATAGTTACATACTGGAAATCTCCTTTTTTTCCTAAGGAAACTTTTAATTCTAATGGTTCACTTCGTTTAATTGTACTTTCAATATTTTGTGAATAGATAATATCCCTTTTTACCTTCTCATTGAAATCAAATTCAATACTAGTATTTGTCAAATGATTCTCCTCAATATACTTTAATGCCTGATCTATATTCCATCCAATCATATTAGGAATAAGAGTTTCTTTTTCTGGATTTGGACCATCTGATACAGTGACAGTAATCTTTTGAACTTTTTTAAGTGAAGTTCCTGGTTCCACATCTTGTTTCATAACCCTATACTTTTCAATTTTTTCATCATTTTTATAAACTTGCTTAATAAAAATATCATGTTTTTCCGCCCAATCAATTACCTCTGTAATCTCTTTATTATAAAAATCAATTACTACATTTTTATTCACCTTTATAATATCAGCACCCACTAATAAATTAAATCCACTATAAATCGATAATAAAAGGGAGGCAATAATTATAAAAACTCTTCCTTTTTTATGATCTGCAAATAAACTAGTAAACATAAAAAATATTGTAAAAATAGAAAGAATAACGGTTCCAATAATATTTGTAATTTGTGTTAAAAATCCACTACTATTTATAATTGTTTGTACCGAGTAACAAATCATTAAAACTAAAGACAAAGCAAGACAAAAATAAGTAAGAATCTTAAAAAACTTATTTTTTCCAGTAAATTCATCAGGACCTCCTTCTTTTAGCAACTCCTCCTTTCTAAATTCGATTTCCTTTAACATTTCTTGTTTTTCCTCTTCTGTTAGATACTCCTTATCCTTCATGCTACCACCTCTATTCTCATTATATAATAAAATAATCCGAAAAAGAAAAAAATAACGGAATTCTTTCAAAAAAGTGTCGAATTTCTATAAAATTTTCATGTTTCATGTTATACTTTTATTATCAGGGGTGTATGATATGAAAAAGGGAAAAAACTTTCAAATTACAAAAGAGGGTTTACAAAGAATAATCTCTTTAATTTGTGTATTTTTATCATTTTGGATACTCAATTCTTATCTGATGAGATTATCAGGAATTTCAATTGCCAAAAATTTTTCAATTTGGATTAGTAATACTTTCTTTTCCATTAGTTGGATTTTCTTCTTAATTGGAATTGTTTATTTATTTCAAGGTATTTATAGAAGAATTGTGGCAATTATTTTATTTTCTATTTTTTCTATTATTACGTGCTTGGAATCTATTTCATTTACAATGACTGGAAGATATACTTTTTTAAATGGATTTGACCTATCATTATCGAATATACTAGAGTTTATCAGTGAAGAATTTATTTTATGCTTTTTCATAAGTTTCCTTTTGCTTCTAGTTGCATGTATATTATTAAAAAAAATAAAAGTTCAAAGAAGAGATCGATATCAATTGACATTTTTTCTATTAACAATCCTATTTTTATTTGGAACGTGTCGTGGAATTGCGTACTATTCTATGGGACCACAAGTTGTATATAAGAGCGGTAGAGAGTCTCATGATTATAAGACAATCTATATAAATCATAAAAAGGGACATTTAGATTTTAAAATATCTGGTTTATATGATTTTTCTATTCGAGAGTGGTATTATGGAGTGAAACATCAAATACAAAAAACAGATGATTATTTAAGAAACTAAGGAGGATATTATGACTTTAAAAAATATAAAAGAAAGCGGGATTCTAATTTTTCTATTTCTTGTTTTTTTATTTGTAGGACCGAGTTTACTTTTTTTTATAAGAATTCCTATCTTACCTATCAACGTGATTTTATATTTTAGTTGCGCTATTCTTTTCTATTATTTTGTGCTATGTAAAAAGATTAGGAAAGAAAAAGTAGTAATGAATGACTTTTTAAAAACAATTGGTGTATCAGTTGGAGTGCTTTTAATCACAATTTTTCTTTCCTGCTTTTTATTTGATCGTTCCAGTGATGGAGATACTTATCATAAAGATGCAATCGGGGTTTTCAAAGAGGGGTTTAACCCTATCTATCAGTCAAGCGAAGACTTTATTAAAGAAAGAAAAGATGAAAGTAAAAGTCTAACGACATATAGTATTTGGACGGATCATTATGCGAAAGCCAATTGGATTCTAGCTTCTAACTTCTATAGCTTTACTGAAAATATAGAATCTGGAAAAGCAATGAATTTTTTAAGTTTATATGTTTTATTTACATTTATCTTTTTTACATTCTATCAAAAATGGAAATGGATAAAAGCACTGATTTTCGCAAGCATCATTTCCCTAAATCCAATTACTGCGAGCCAGTTGTTTACTTTTTATAATGATTTTCTAGTTTGTATTTATTTATTCTTAGCAATTCTCTTCCTCCTTCGTTTAGATAAAAAGGAAACAGTAGAAGATTGGCTTTACTATATACTTACATTTCTTTTATTATCCAACTTAAAATTTAATGGACTTGGTTATTTACTTGTATTTAGTTTCTTCTTTATGTGCAGAAAACTATACTTTGCATGGAAAAATGGGAAGTTTGTAGAAGTATTTAAAAAATTAGTAATCCTCTTTCTTCCATTATTTATAGGGAGTCTATTAATCTGTGGATATCCAACGTATGTAAAGAATACAATTGACCATAAAACACCATTCTTTCCTTTATATGGAGAAGGAAAACAAGATATTATGACATTACAACAACCACATAAGTTCCAGTTGATGGTACCAATTCAGAAATTATTTTACTCGACTTTTTCTAAAACAAATAATTTAAGAGAAAACGATAATTTAGATTTAAAAATTCCTTTGACTGTCTCTAAATCGGAACTAGTTCCTGCGACTTCTTACGATTTAAGGATTAGTGGATTTGGAATTTTCTTTAGTGGGATTCTTTGCATTAGTATTATCATTCTATTAATTTATTACAAGGAATATAAAAAAGATACAAGAATTTTATTTACCCTTGGAATTACTAGTCTTTTATTACTTGTAATGAATGAGAGTTGGTGGGCTAGATATACACCACACTTCTATCTATTTGCGATTTTTAGTATTTATCTATTATTTGAATATGGAAAAAATAAAAAGAAACTTTTAAGTAGTATATATCTTCTTTTAGTAATTGGAAATACTCTAATACCACTTCTAGGAAATAGTTACTATTGTTTAACGAATAGCCTTAAAATCCATAAAGGACTAAATGATTTAAGAGGAAAAGAAATCCTTTGCGATGTACACGGATATCATGGAATTGTTTATAACTTAAAAGATTATGGAATCTCTTACCAGTTAAAAGAAGGACTAGATTCTAATAAAGTATACTATGATATGATTGATTATCAGGTGATAGATGATGAAAAATAGAAAAATTGATTTTGTTTCTGTCTTCTTTCTTTTAGAACCTCTTTTAGATGTTACAGCATTTTTAGGACTGGGTGGAACTTTATCAATAAGTATGATTGTTCGTACCATTTTTCTTGGTACTTTAATTCTTTTTCTTCTAAAGAAAAAAGATGGATGGAAAGAAGTACTTGGAATTATAATAATCTGTACTGTTCTTTTTGGATACTCGTATTTTTCATTAAGACAAGGTATTTCTATCAGTATTTCCTCGACTTTAAAGTTAATTTATCTTCCAGTGATTCTTCTATACTTCAAAAATTACTCTTGGGAAGGAGACAAAAAGAAAGTCTTAGAAATCATTTTATTTACATATTTAATTATTTTTATTGCCTCCTACTTATTGGGAATCGGTGCAGATGCTTATTTAGAAACCGACGGGAAGAGTGGGTTTAAAGGACTATTCTCATCCATTAATGAATTTAGTGCGATTGTAGTATCTTTATTATTTTTTGTTGGATGCAATTTAAAAAAAGAAAAACAATATCTTAAATTAATTTTTCTATTCATTTTAAGTATTTGGACGAGCCTATTAATTGGAACCAAAGTATTACTAGGAGGTATCTTATTTACACTAATATATTTTGCTTTTCTAGAAAGAAAAAAAATATTTTTCAATCAAAGTCTGAAAGTAAAATGCATTTTGGCTTCAGTGATTCTATGTGGACTCCTCGGAGGCGCTTTTCTCTTTACAAAAACTAGAACCTATCAGAATATGAAAGTACAACAAACGTTTTTTAAGGCTAATAATATTTTCTCTTATAATTTTATCAATCGGGTGGTATTTAATGATCGCTTAACCTTTGTAAAGGATAATTTTGATTATTATAAGAATCAATCTATATCAAGGAAATTCTTTGGAATTGGTGTGATGGAAGATGATGTAAAAATGGTAGAAATTGATTGTTTTGATATTTTATTTCGTTATGGAATTGTCAGTATACTTGTATACATAGGAGTATTTGTATTATTAGTTCCATGGAGAAAACTTCAAACAGAAAGTTTGATATCAATCCTATTATTATTGCTTATTTCTTGTACGAGTGGGCATGTCTTATTCTATACAGCAGTATGTATCTACTTTGGATGCTTCTCTACTTTTTATAAGAACAATCAGAAAACCGTAAATTGAAAAAGTAACTTTTAAAAGTAAATAAAAAGAATTTCAAATTAAAAGATTTTAGAAAATTTGGGTAATTAAAAATTTTAAAACTAAATTCAGTTTAATTTTATAGACTAGAATTTAGTTTTTTACTTTATGTTCTAAATGTTCTAAAAATTTCCTTTTTTGTACATATATCTTCCAAAAATAAGAAAAAAATTGTATAATAATAATCAAATAACAGAACTAGAGAGATTTCTATTAGTGTTTAATGAAGAAGTTTTAAGCACTTCGAAGAATAATTGAGGAGAATCAAATAATTTAAAATAAAAACAAAATGAATCAGAGGGATATTTATGAAAAACGGAATGGTAATTGTCAATTACAATGATTATAATTCAACAGAGGAATTAATTAATAATATTAAGTCATATCATATTTTGGATAAAATAGTAGTAGTAGACAATCATTCTACAGATGATTCTTTTCATCAATTAAAGAAATTAAAAGTACCGAATTTAAAAATTTTAAAAGTAAAAGAAAATAAAGGATATGCCTATGCAATTAACTATGGAAGTAAGTACTTAATAAAAGAATTGGGTTCTTGTAATCTAATCATTTCAAATCCAGATATTATCATTTCAAAAGAAGAGGATATGATAGACCTCCTTGCTCTTTTAAAAAATAAGAAAGTAGGAGCAGTGGGACCAACGATATTAGAACACGAAACCCTAAATCGTGGTTGGAAAAATCCTTCCCCTTTATTAGATGCATGTATGAATTTACCTTATATTCATAGATTCATTAGGAAAAAAATTATCAAGTATCCAGACAAATATTATGAAAAGGAAACTTCAAAAGTAGATGTAATTTCTGGTTGTTTCTTTTGTATTTCTTCAGAAACTTTAGAAAAAATCAATTTCTTAGATGAAAATACATTTTTATATTATGAAGAAAATATACTCTCTAAAAGACTTCAGAAAATAGGACTCTCTTGTATTGTTTCTAACCATATTCTAATCATTCATAATCATTCGGTAACAATTGATAAGAATTTAAATAAAATAAAAAAATACCAGATTCAAAAAGAAAGCCAATACTATTTCCAGACAAACTATCAGCAGGCTTCTGTGATAGAAAAATTGTTGTTAAAAGGAACGAAAATATTTGGGAAAATGGTATTATCTATCTATTACTTTTTATTAGATTTAAAACTTAAAAAATAGGGAGGGAAAAGTATGATTACAATTAATGAGCAGGCAAGTATTAAATTAGAACTAGGAAAAATTATCTATATAGATCCACTTCATTTAAAAGAGGAATCTCATGATGCCGACATAATCCTAATTACACATTCCCATTGGGATCATCTAAGCATGGAAGATATCTTAAAGTGTAGAAAGGATAATACAGTTATTGTGACTGTGGGAGATAGCTATGGAGCATTATCTCCCTATTTTTCAAAGGAAAATTTAATTTTAACAAAACCGAATGAAACATTCAGTGTACTTGGAATTGAGATTCAAACTGTACCAGCTTATAGTCTAAATAAAGAATATCATTTAGAAGAATACCAATGGGTAGGATATATTTTAACACTGGAAAATCAGAAATACTATATCATGGGGGATACAGATGCTCTTGACTTCATGAAAGACATTTCTTGTGATTATTTATTCATTCCAATTGGCGGAAAATTTACGATGAATGTGGAAGAAGCAATAGAACTTACGAAAGTAATTCATCCTAATGTTGTTATTCCCATTCACTATGGAACCATTGTTGGTGATTCTAGTTTAGGGGAAGACTTTAAAAAACAGATACCTTCAGACATAGAATGCCAGTTGTTGATAAAATTTTAATTTTTGTAAATATAGAACATATTTCATGACAAAAAACGTCAATTTAACACAATTTTACTGAAGAACTAAAAAAACTATGATATTATGATTATGGGTGAAAACATGAGTGATGTAATGAATGAATTAATTGATATTTTAAATGAAGATGGAACTAAAACTGGTGAATGTGCGACGAAATCAGAAATCTATCGAAAAGGATATTGGCACCGTTCTGTCCACATTTGGATTATAAATGATCAAAAAGAATTATTAATGCAAAGAAGGAACCCTTTAAAAAAGACATTTCCTAATCTATGGGCAATATCTTCTGCAGGACACGTTCTATCAAATGAGGATAGTATCGAATCAGGAATTCGTGAATTAAAAGAAGAGTTGGATGTCAATGTAAAGAAAGAAGATTTAAAGTACCTGTTTACAGTAAAAAGAGAACAGCCTTATAAAGATTCTTATCTAAGAGTGATAGATGACGTTTATTTACTTCATTTAAATCTAGATGTAGAACATACAAAGCTTCAAGTTGAAGAATTAACAGATATAAAATATGTCTATTATGAGTATTTAAAATCTATATTAGAAAATAATGATCCAGACTATGTACCTTATACAGAAGAACATAAAAAATTATTTGACATTTTAATGAAACGTTATCAATAAAATAGTATTAAGAAGTAGAGAAAAATAAGACAGAATACTAAATGTGAAAGTCTTTACTTCTTACTTTTTTTTTGTTATAATCGAATAGTTAGGAGAATAGATATGGAAGGTAGAAAGAAAAAAATTATTATTTGTGTAGTACTTGGAATTCTATTAGTATTCCTTGGGATAACTTTTTCAGTTATTTCCATATTGAATCAAGAAAAAAAAGATACACAGAAAATACAAGAGGAAATCAAAGCCAAATATCATGGATTTAAAGAAGCAGCAGATCACTTTACAGAGGTCAGAAAAGAGTATCAAACAGTCATCTTAGAGGATTTATATGTAGAATCTGTGGAAGAAGAATACGAGGAATGGATGGAAATCTTTAAAGACTATCAAGAAGTAGTAGATAAAGTGATAAAAGAAGCATCATCGTTAGATAAACTATGTGTTAACAAAAAATATCCAGACCAAACAGTGATGGCAAATTGTCAAGCATATATGATTAATTATGAGACGGTAATGAATTATTTTGTAAAGGATGTTGAGTCTTTTAATGAATTTATGGAAACATACCATACAGACTATCAAGGAGATGAGGAAAAGTATCCAAAATATGAGTTAAAAGACAAATATCATTATATTGATATTAATGATGATGGAAAATTTATAGGAAAAGATTAAAAGAGGTAAAATATGGAACAAGGAAAACGAAGAACTAAGAAAAAAAAGAAGAAAATAAGTATTCAAGTAAAAAGAATTTTTTTGCTCCTTTTTTCTTTAGGAATTATGGGATTGTCAGCATCCGCCTTTATTTTATATGGTCCCTGGAATTGGGTACGTGAAAGACTGATTACAACGGCGATGACGACAATGACACACCAATATTTAGCAACAATTTTCTTTGATAATGATACAATTAACGAAGTATTAGCCAATAATCGTGTAATTGAGGTAGATGAGGACACCAATCCAGATTTAATTAAAATTGATAATTCTAATACAGGAACCAAATATAGTTCTAAGTATGAAAAAGACGTGTTAGAAAGAGACGAAGGGAATGATTTATTTAAGGTCATTCGAATTAGTGAACTTAGTTATAAAGGCTATCTAGTTGCCATCTATCAGCCAGACAAAGTAAAACTTGGAGTAACATCAAGATTAGGAACCACAGGACAATCCGTTCGAGTAATCGCAAAAAATAATAATGCGCGTGTTGCAATTAATGCAAGTGGTTTCTTTGACCCAGATTGGAATAGCAATGGTGCCATCCCGCATGGAACCGTAATTAAAGATGGAAAGATTATTTGGGATTATGAAGATGCTAGAGTCGGTGGAGGATTTGTTGGTTTCAATGAAGATGATAAATTAGTGTTAGTACGTACTGATAAATATTCTGCATTAAACAAGTATCATTTACGTGATGCAATTGAATTTGGACCATTCTTAATTGTTAATGGAAAAGCCTCCTTTGTAGATGGTGATGGAGGCTGGGGAATAGCACCTCGTACAGCCATTGGTCAAAGAGCGGATGGTATTGTTTTATTCTTAGTAATTGATGGCAGAGGCCATGGTGGTAGTGTAGGATGCGGAATGGTTGAGTTAACCAAAATTATGCAACGTTATGGTGCAGTCAATGCTGCTAATATGGACGGTGGGTCTTCCAGTGGTCTAATTATTGATAATGAGGTTGTCAATCATCCAACCGCTGGTGGAGATAATGGATTAAGAAATCTCCCAACTGCTTGGATTGTGACAGAATAATACAAATAAAGTAGAAAAAGGAGTTCCTTTTTCTTTTTTTTCTAAAAATTAAATATTATAATAATAGTAAAGGAAAGTGATAAAATGACATACCAAATCATGGATGGGAATGAAGCTTGTGCTACTGTATCTTATCAATTTACCGAGGTGGCAGGGATTTATCCAATTACTCCAGCATCTCCTATGGCAGAATTAACAGATACTTGGAGTGGAAGTGGAAGAAAAAATTATTTTGGTACCCCTGTAAAAGTAGTAGAAATGCAATCTGAAGCTGGTGCTGCTGGCATGGTGCATGGTTCCCTACAAGCAGGTTGCCTAACAACAACATATACTGCAAGCCAAGGGTTATTGTTAATGATCCCAAATATGTATAAAATTGCTGGAGAATTGCTTCCTGGAGTCATCCACGTAGCAGCTAGGAGCCTAGCTAGTCATGCATTATCTATTTTAGGGGATCATCAGGATATTTATGCGGCTAGAATGACGGGTTTTGCTATGCTCTGTTCAAGCTCGGTTCAGCAAGTGATGGATTTAACTGCAATTACTCATCTTGCAGCAATCAAAGGTAGTATTCCATTTCTTCATTTCTTTGATGGATTTCGTACGAGTCATGAATTACAAAAAATTCGTGTAATTGATACCGATAAGTTAAAAGAATTAATGGATTTAAATGCATTAGAACAATTTAGAAAAAAAGGTCTAAATCCAATACATCCAGTGACAAGAGGAACGACACAGAATGATGACATCTATTTTCAATCTGTAGAGGTTAGAAATAAATATTATGATGAATTGCCAGATATTGTCGCAAGTTACATGGAAGAAATTAATAAAATAACTCATGAAGAATATAAACCATTTAATTATTATGGAGATGAGAATGCTAAACATGTAATTGTAGCGATGGGTTCTGTTTGTGAAACAATTAAAGAAACAATTGATACTCTCGTTAAAAGAAAAGAAAAGGTTGGTTTAATGGAAGTACACTTATATCGACCATTTTCTGCGAAATATTTTTTGAGAGAACTTCCCGAAACAGTAGAAAAAATTGCCGTATTAGATAGAACGAAGGAATCAGGAAGTGCAGGAGAACCATTGTATTTAGACGTGGTAGGTGTGATTAGCCAATCAGGAAAAAACATAAAAATAATTGGTGGACGTTATGGACTATCTAGTAAGAACACTTCTCCTTCTGATATCGCTGGTATTTATGATTTTCTAAATAACAAAAATATGTTTCATAACTTTACAGTGGGAATCACAGATGATGTAACGAATCGTAGTATTTCTCCAAGAAAAATTACTGTGAAAGCGGCAAGTGCTGAATTTCTAATTTATGGATATGGTTCTGATGGTATGGTAAGTGCTTGTAAAGATCTAATGAAAATTACAGGAAATTCAAGTAATGCCTTTGTGCAAGGATATTTTCAGTACGACTCTAAAAAAAGTGGAGGTGTTACGAAGTCTCACTTACGATTTTCTAAAGAACCAATCAGAAGTACCTATTATGTAGAAAACCCTAGTCTTGTTATGTGTACGAAAGAGTCATACTTATCAAAATTTAACATGTTAGATGGAATTAAAGAAAAAGGAACCTTTATTTTAGTAACTTCTAAGTCAGAAAAGGATGTATTTTCAATTCTGAGTAATTATGATAAGAAAATTTTAAAGGAAAGAAAAATTGATTTTTATATCATTGATGCTTTAAAAATTGCAGAAGAAGTAGGACTAAAAAATAAAATTAGTGCAATTATGGAAACAGTTCTATTTAAAGTAGGACATATTATTAACTTTGATTATGCAATTTCCAATATTGAAAAATCAATGGAAAGGAAATTTGGAAATAAGGGTGGAGATATTGTATCTAAAAATTTAGAAGCCATTAGAAATACAATAGATCATTTAATCAAGGTACCAATCGATGAATTAACATATGAAGAGGAAAAAGAAGAAACTGATCATTCTATTTTTGATGTTATTTCATCAGGAAGAGGGGACACATTAAAGGTAAGTAACTTTTTACCTTATGCAGATGGCACCTACCAACCTGGACTTTCTAGATTAGAAAAGAGAAGCATCTCAGATCATGGACCAAGCTATCATCCTGAGAATTGTATTCAGTGTAATATGTGTTCCTTTGTTTGCCCTCATGCAGTGATTCGACCTTTCCTATTAGATGAAGAAGAGGTACGAAATGCACCAGAGTCTTTGAAAGAACAGTTGTTAGATGCCAATATCAAAGGATATGATTATAAATTTACAATTGGTATTTCTCTTCCAGATTGTACTGGTTGTAAATTATGTGTAAATATTTGTCCTGGTAAAAAGAGCAAAAAGGCATTAACCATGGATAATATAGAAATGCTGAAGAAAACGAAGGGAGAAGCTTATCAGTATCTATTTGAACATGTCACGGAAAAGAGAATATTACCTTTAAAAACAGTCAAAGGAAGCCAGTTTAGAAAACCAAAATTTGAATTTTCTGGTGCTTGTGCTGGTTGTGGAGAAACCCCTTACTTGCGTTTATTAACTCAATTGTTTGGAGACCAGTTGATGATTGCAAATGCAACGGGTTGTTCTTCTATTTATAGTGCTTCCTTACCAACAACTGCCTATTCAGTTCCATGGGCGAATTCTTTATTTGAAGACAATGCAGAATTTGGTTATGGAATGGCCATTGCCAATAAAACAGTAAAAGCACAAATATGTTCTTTAATTGAAGAAAATATTTCTCAGTTATCAGATGAAGAAGTTGAGATTTATACTGCCTATTTAGATGATTGCAGTGAAGAAAACGCAAAAGCACTATATGAAATCATTGATCATTCTCCAATCCAAGAATTAAAAGAGTTAAAGGATTTTATTTTAACAAAATCTATTTGGTGCGTTGGAGGAGATGGCTGGGCATATGATATTGGATTTAGTGGAATTGACCATGTACTAGCATCTGGGGAAAATATAAATATCTTAGTACTCGATACAGAAGTTTATTCAAATACAGGTGGTCAGTCATCCAAATCATCAAAAATTGGAAGTGTTGCGAAATTTACATCCAAGGGAAAACAAGTCGCTAAAAAGGATTTAGCCAAAATTGCTTTAACTTACCCAGAAGTATATGTAGGAAGTATCGCAATGGGTGCCAATATGCAGCAAGCTATTAATGTGCTAACAGAGGCTGAAGAGTATTCTGGACCTTCGATTGTCTTTGCCTATGCTCCTTGTATTGCGCAGGGAATCTTAACGGGTATGGAGTCAACGATGGAAGAAGAGAAAAAAGCAGTGGAAACAGGATATTATCCATTATTCCACTACCATCCAGAAACTAGAATTTTTAAATTGGATTCGAAACCTGACTTTAGTAGATACTTTGAGTTTGTAGCAGGAGAAGATCGATATCGAATATTAAAGAAAATCAATCCAGAAAAATATCGGGAGCTACTAGAACAAAATAAAATCAATGCTGAAGAGCGTTATAAATACTATGAGTCTTTAAGTGAAAAATCCCTTTTTGAAAATATTCAAGAGGAAAAATAAAAAAAGAGATTCGTTAGAAATTTATTCTAAAGAATCTTTTTATTTTCGCTTGTATAACATAAACAAATAAATAGAGACCGCACCCCCTGCAGGGCGGTCTCCTAAAAAGAATAAAAAGGGGTTGGCTAGTGTGATACTAGCGACCAATTCGCCAATTTCGAATTGGTGATTCTTATACTAATCGAAAACGAATTATTTGTCAATTCTTTTTTTAAAAAAATTAAATAACCTATTAAAAAAATGAAATATTGTGAAAAGATTGGTACAAGAAATAATTTTATGTTATTATATTAATTAACAATTTTTTATATTTAATTATAGGTAAATGAAGGTGAGAAGATGAAAAGTATTTGTTATGAGATATGTGATGTTTGTAATTTAGATTGTGATTATTGTATCTCTTCAGATAATCTTAATTCAGGAAAAGAGGAGTATCATAAAATTAATGAATTCATAAAAAGATTAGTTCCTGAAAGAATTGTGATTGGTGGAGGAGAACCATTTCTAGATTTAGAGTTATTGTTTAAACTAAAATTACTAAGAGAATCTTTACCAAATAGTTTTATTTCATTAAGTTCTAATGGAACATTATATTATAATTTAAAAGAGTTAAGGAATTACGTAGACTGTATCGATATCAGTCTTCCATCTTTAAATCATGAAATCTATAAGAAGATGAGAGGAGTAGATAAAGTAGAAGAAGTAATTAACAATATTTCGAGGGTATCAGAATCTGATTTTTATACCAGAGTAAGTTGTATGTTAACAAGTCAAAATTTAAAGACCATTCCAGAATTATTGGATTATTTAAAATCTGTTTCTGTTGATGAAGTTCGTTTAGGGCGGTTCTTTCCATTTAGGGAAGCTAGAAAACTAAATGAAAAATATAAATTAACAGATATAGAACTTGCTAACTTTATGAAATCTTTTTCCCTAAGAGACTACCCTTTTAAAGTAGTTCCTCCTATCTCTAGTTTAGATTTAATGGAGAAGGGGTATCTAGTAGTAAACTACGCAGGAGAAGTCTTTTTTCCGACGAGGGAAGGAAGAATGACATTGGGAACTGTTCATAATCTTGATTTGGTAGATACTTTGACATTAGAAGAAGAACAAGAAAAAATTTTTGTTGGGATGAGTACAAAAGAAAGTGTAGCTCATAAAATGAAAACAATTGGAGAAAAAACATAATTTTTCTTCTTTTTTTCTTTAATAAAAGTGGTTTCTATGTTATAATATGCCTAGTGAAAAGGAGTGATATCAATGGATGTTAGTAAGGTTAAAGGAATTGGACCAAAATCACTTCTACTATTAAACAAAATTGGTATATATACATTGGATGATTTGGTAACACATTATCCATTTCGTTATGACATTTTAAAACGAAGTAACCTTCAAGAAGTACTACCAGAAGAAAAGGTAATTATTGACGGAAAAGTGGAAAGCATTCCAATTTTATTAAGATTTAAGGCAGGACTTAATAAATTAAATTTTAGATTAGTAACTGCTTCTGGCGTAGTGGGGGTTTCTATTTTTAATCGTGCATTTATGAAAAATAATTTAACGATTGGAACGAATATTATAGTAATTGGAAAGTTTGATCGACAAAAGAATATTATAACTGCCTCTGATATCAAATTTGGATCTTTAAATAATCAAGAAAAGATAGAAGCGGTATACCATTGTACGAGTGGTTTAACAAATAAAAACTTAACGACTTATATTAATACTGCCTTACTAATGAATGGAAAAGATATTACAGATTATATTCCAGCTTATTATCAGGAAAAATACCAATTTTCTAATAAAAAAACAGCACTGAATATTGTACATAATCCACCAACTTTAGAAAAATTAAAAGAGGCACAGATTCGTCTAAAATATGAAGAACTCTTTTCTTTCATGTTTAAGATTAATTATTTAAAAGAATCTCATAAAAAAGAAGCAACTGGAATTGAAAGAAAAATTGACTCAAAGATAGTAGATGATATAGTTAAGAAACTTCCATTTGAATTAACAAACGATCAAAAAAAAGCAATTGATGAAATTTATAAAGATTTAACTGGAAAATCCAGAATGAATCGTCTTCTACAAGGGGATGTAGGTAGTGGAAAAACAATAGTATCTGTGCTTGCGATGTATTTGAATTGTATTAGTGGATATCAAAGCGCTTTGATGGCACCAACAGAGATTCTTGCGACACAACATTATAATAATATTTGCGAATTGTTACATAGTTTTCCACAAGATTTATCAATTGAGCTTTTAAAAGGTTCACAGACAAAAAAGGAAAAACAGGAAATTTATCAAAGACTTGAAAATGGAGAAATTGATATTATTATTGGTACACATGCTCTAATTCAAGAAGAAGTACATTATAAAAGCTTAGGATTGGTAGTAACAGACGAGCAACATAGATTTGGAGTAAATCAAAGAGCCTTATTAAATACCAAAGGTATGATGCCAGATATTTTATATATGAGTGCAACCCCAATTCCTAGAACCTATGCATTAACAATTTACGGGGACATGGATGTATCCATAATTAGAGAAATGCCAGAAGGAAGAATTCCTATTCAAACTTATTTAAAAAAGGAAGATGAAATTAAAGAAGTCTTGGAACTTATGAATGAAGAGTTAAAAGAAAAACATCAAATCTATGTAATTGCACCACTAATTGAAGAAAGTGAAAATTCTGATTTAACTACAGTTCTAGCCCTTCGAGATAAAATGAATTTGGCATTTGGAAGTAAATATAAAATCGATATTGTACATGGAAAAATGGCAAGTGCTGCGAAAGATTTAATTATGCAAGAGTTTAAGCAAAATAATATTCAAATTTTAATTAGTACAACAGTAATCGAAGTAGGAGTGGATGTGCCCAATGCTAGTATGATGGTAATTTTTGATGCTCATCGCTTTGGACTTTCTACTCTCCATCAATTACGCGGAAGAGTAGGTCGTGGAAATGTACAAAGTAAATGCGTTTTAATAAGTAATAGTGATACTAAGCGGTTAGAAATCATGCAAAATACAACAGATGGTTTTGAAATTAGTGAAGAGGACTTTAAGTTAAGGGGACATGGGGATTTGTTTGGAACAAAACAAAGTGGAGATATGAGCTTTAAGATTGCCAATTTAAAGCAAGATTTTAAGATTTTGATGCAGGCAAAAAAGGATTCTTTAGATTATCTACTTGACACTAAAAATGATAAAGAACCTTTAAAAATTCAATTAATAGAATCCATTAACCATACAGCAGATTAAGAAGATAATGTAAAGTTCTTCTTTTTCTTTTTCAAATATTTATTTTTAATTGACTTAATGAAAATTTTATATTATGATTAAAATACGTGGAGATTCACTCCACGTAATGGTGCTCTTACCGTTATATGTGAGAGCAATTCAACCAAAACCCCCTGAAGTCCAGCAGAAATGCTGGACACTTTTTTTATCCCTTTATTTATAAGGGTTTGTAGTATTTTACATTTTTAAAATATGCCTTTATGTAACAGTTATGTAACATTTTTAGGTATTTTTATAAATTTAGACATAAAAAAATAATGAAACTAGCATAAATAATATACCAGTTTCATTATTTAGTATAAACTCATTTCATAGTCATCATTGTTTTTTGTAGAATCAATATCAATATTACTTTTTGCATTCTCATTTAGATTATCAATAAGCCCTATGATATTATTTAACTTATTTTTAAACATATGAGAGTAGGTATTTAAAGTTTCATCAATTTTAGAGTGTCCTAGAAATTTAGCAACAAGTGTTATGTCTGCACCATTATTGATTAAGAGTGAAGCACAAGAATGTCTAAAATCGTGTATTCTTATTTCTTTAACTTCAGCCTCTTTACAGTTATTGTTTTTTCTTCTTCTAATAGTATCATCTCCAAGTGGAACAGCATTACCAAACACAAACCAATTTTCACTATAATTTGTAAACTCCATAACTTTGTTTTTAAGTTCTTTTAAATCGCTTAATAATTCTTTTGGTATTGGTAGAGTTCTATTACTTGTTAAGGTTTTAGGACTTGTTATGATATATTTTTTACCATTTACATTGTCTGATAAACCTTTATTGATTCTAATTGTACCATTAACAAAGTCAATATCATTCCAATTTAATGCTCTTGCTTCTCCTTTACGAAGTCCACAAAAGTATAAAGTCTTAAATAAACACTTAAATGTTAAATCTTCTTCTACTGAAATAAACTTGTTAAATTCTTCATAAGTCCAAAATTCCATTTCTTTTTTTATTTCATTTGGATTAGTAAAATTAGTCATTTTAGGGTAGATTTGATTAAAATTTAATCCATACCATTTTGTCCCAAAATTCATAATTGTTTTTAGAAATTTGTAAATATAATTTCTAGTTCTATTTGATAAAGGATATTCTAAAATTTTCTTTCGCCACATTTCATAGTGTTGTAAACTAAATTCTTTCACTTTAATATTGTCTAAAAGTGCCATATATCGCATTCTATCTTTATAAGTGTGTAGAGTAGTTTCTTTTACTTTATCCTCTTGATAATCATAAAATGCTAAATATAAATCTCTAAAAGTCATATTGTTATCTGGTCTATATTTATCTAGTTCTAAAAGGAAAACTCTTTCTGCCTCTTGAGCCTCTGGTTTAGTTTTAAATAATTTTGATTGATATTGCTTTGTTTTACCATCTAAGTCTTTATATCGTACATGAAAATTCCATTTACGACCATCTTTAGTCCATTTTTTTGGATCTAATCTACTAACTGACATAATATCACAACCTTTCTATATTTCTATTTCTAATTCACTTTTGTTAGTGTTTTCTAAATTAAAAAGAACTTTTTTGTGTTCTTCTAATGCCATAGTATGGTATTTCATACTTTTATTATCATTTCTAGCTTTATCTTCTTTAAGTGATAATTCTAGTGATTCAATTATCAATTTTTCTTTTTCTATATTAGTATTTTTATCAATAATAATTTCCATCATAATAGATTTTCCTTTCTACATACCGATTTCATAATCATCTTTGTCCTTATCGTTATTTTTGTTATAGTAACCATAGTTAATTGCATCAGCAATATCTTCATAATCTTCTAAACGTTCTTTAGGGTTATCTCTACCTAAAACTTTGTCTATTGCCTTACACATTTTTTTAAATAGATTCTTCCATTTTTCAATTTCATGCTCAAATTTTAGTTTTAAACTTTCAATGTTATTATTTAAAATATCTACTAATTCACTTAATCTACCAATCTCTTGCTTTTGTTCATTGATAGTAGATTTTTGCTCCTTAATAATTTTATTTTTTTTGATTAGTTCACTATTATTTTTAAATGTCTTATTTTCTTTTGTTAATTTATCAATCATCAAATCTTTATTATCATTATCAGTTGATAGGATAACTACTTTATGTTCTAGACCTTTGGTGTATTCTATGATTTTAAACACATCATCTTCTTTGAATCCACCAAGTTTTCTTTTTGTAGGATTTAGTAAATCATTATCAACCTCTTTATCTAGGTTTTTAAGCCCATTTTTGGAGTTTTCGATTATTTGTAAGATATTTTTCTTTTCTTGGTTTAATTCTTCTAATTCAGCCTTTTTTTCGGCTATATCGTACTCTAATTTAGATTGATTTTGTTTATTTGCTCCAATGTCTCCACGATAGAGGTTAAATCCTTTTTCAGTTATAAACTTATTAAAGTCATTTTGCATTTGATGAAAAGATAATTTACCACCTTTTTGTTTCCAAAACTGATCGCAGTTTAGAAATTTTCCTTTGACTTCTTCATAAACAATTTTCCCTTTGCTATCACGAAGTAATTTAGGAACAATAGAAGTAGTACCATCTTTCTTTTTAACTTCTTCTTTAACAACGTTTCCATCTTTGTCTTTGACATAGCATTTTCTTTTAACCATATCTACAACTGGCAAAAAGTATGCTTGAAGATGGGGTGTATCTTCATCATAGTGGATTTGTGCGAGAAGTATATTTTCTTCGCCCACATAATCTTTTAGAAATTCCATACAGGAGTCAAAAAAGAAAGATACAGCATTTGGTATATCTTCCTTTGATTTTATTTTGGGTATCATTATTGCTTGACCTTTTTTGTCTCCTGTGTGATACGTTCTACCACTATCTACAAATTCCATTCCTAGTGCTTGAAAAAATTCAGGACCACTTGTGAATGTTACACCATTTAATAGATTTGTTTTTGCTCTATCTAAATATTCTATTTTTCTTTTTTTTAAATTGTATTTCACTTCTTGATATAAATTATTTTGAGTAAGTGAAACATATTCTATATTATATATTTTACGTTCTATATCATAATTACCTGTACCTTTTCGGTCTTTCATTTCAACACCTATATTATATAGATCATCTTTTTTATATTGTGTTTCTACTCGTACAACTTGTTTGCCATCATACATTTAATTCCTCCTTTGCTTGTACTTCTTTGAGGGAAAGGTCTATTTATTGACCTATCTCACTAGGGCATAGCCCACGTGAGATTAGGGAGTTCCCTAATAACCCCATGCTTGTTTAATCGCAAATGCCAATACTCACGTAAAGGCAAATGCTTATAAACAAGATTAAATAATAAGCACCTACTAGGTACTTATTATTTAATGAATTATGAAAGGGTAGTGCCTTTCATAATTGTAAAAATATTCACTATCGCCACTTTCACTTGCGAGCAAGCAAAACGTGCCTCGTTCATTTTTTACCTATAACTTTTTAGAAAAAAGTTACAAAAACTCTTATGAAAATTATTCATTTTCATAAGTTGGTTCTTCATATTTTGCAGTATAAATTCTTTCAGTAGAAGTTCTTTTTTGCTCAATATGAAGTCCTTCTTTTTCTAAATTTGCTATGTTGTTATTTAATAATTTTCCAAATGCTGATGGAGTAATTTGTAAATTTAACTTACTTGTTATTTCCGATACATTAAAAGAAAATTCTTTTTGTTTAATCGCATAATTTAGAAAAGTTAGTATATTATAATTTAAGTCATCACTCTCGACTTCTGATAGTTCAAATAATAAATTCTCATTTCGTTTTAGAACTAAATCTAATCCCTCATAGTCTCTACTTTCGTAATTTAAAAGTATTTTATTCTTTAGGTTTGAATCCTGTTTTAAAGTAATTTTACCATCAACTGATCCATCAATAGCAGTACTACCTAAAGAAGTATTATTCTTATTTAAGTGATGGATTAGAAGAATAGTAAAGTCATATTTTTTACATAGTTCTCTAAATTTTGGAATTACAACTTGTCCCATATCTTGATAATCATTTAGATTATAACCATTGTTTAAATCAATTCCACTAAACATATCTATGATTACAAAATGACCTTTGTAGTCATTAGCAAATGTTTGAAATTTAAGTTGTAAATCCATTAAATTTAGTTTTCTTTCACTTGGGTTTTGTTCTATCATAACGAAATTATCATCATTAAATTGTAAATCCATCTTATCAATTCTATCAACTAATTGCGTAGAATTCATTTCTGTGCTAATATATAAGACAGGAGATGGACTTGTCCTAAATCCTAAAAATGTTGTTCCTGTTGCAATAGAGTTAGCAAGTTGAAGTGCCAATAACGACTTGCCAACCTTTGGTCTCGCAACAAGACAATATAATCCTTTAGATTTCATTAGGTTATCAACTATGAAGTCTTTTTTTGTTGCTTCTTTTCTCATTTCACTTATTGTTTTCATTTAAAACTCCTTTCTAGTTAATAACTTCTTTTGCCATTTTTTGAAGATAACTTATATTTATTTTGAGATAACTTACAACTTCATTCATAGGAAGTAATTTGTTAGGAAGTAAATAGCCTTTGTTTTCTAAATCAATTCTTATTTCATTTTTTAACTTGATAGCATTATTTTTTCCTAGCCCTGTAAGTTTTCTTAAATCATTTAGATCACACCATTGTTTTGATATTAAGTTTAAAGTCTCTCTTGCATTCATTGATTCACCTCTCTTTCTTTTTCTATAATGATGGTTTTAGTGTTACCAACAACTCCCTTTTAGGATGTATATATAGTGATTAGCCATATATGTAACGAAGATTTTAGTTAATCTACAACTCTCGTGCCAATAGAGGTATTTGTGCCTTGCATTTATTTAACGAGTCGGCAGAATATCGGCGACGTCCAACTCTATTTAATTGTCAAAGAACTATTAAGGTTGTAAAAATATTAAAATTGCAACCTTTAAGTTAATGATAAACCATAAAAAATTATTTGTCAATAAAAAAGTCGCAATTTTAATTAAAAGATAACTAAAAAGTTGCAAAAACGATTAAAATGTGTTATATTTATATTGCGAAAGGAGTTTTGTTCGTATGAAAGACAATAATGAGACTGTTGGGCAAATGATAGCTCGAGCAAGAGAAGAAAAAGGATTATCTAAAAGAGAACTTGCTAGAATTGCTAAAATAAGTGATACTGAACTTGCTAGAATTGAGTCAGGAGAAAGAGAAATACCAAATCCTAAAACATTAAGAAAAATTAGTACACATATAGGAATAAACTATAATGATTTAATGTATGCAGCAGGATTAGGTTTTCAAGTAACATCTTTAAATCCATTTTTAATTAACTATTATGAACATTTAAAAGGAGATCAAATTGTGGATGCTATTTTAAATACTTCATCAATGATTAAAAACTGGGAAGAATTAGTAACTAATTTTAAAGAAAGACTAGAGAAAGAAAAACTAACTGATTCTGAAAGAGAAGTAATCTCACAAACAATCGAAGATACCGAGTATCAAATTGAAACAGCAAAAGAAATTGTTAATGTTTTAAATAGTGCAAGAAGAAAGGAGGCAGTTGAAAATGATAAAAAGAAACAAAAGGATTAGTATAGGTTTAATATTAGTAAATGTCATTTTACTAGCATTGGCTGTTTTATGTGCTATATTAAAAAATAATACTTTTTACGCTTTCTATTGGATTTTAGTTACTTTAATGTTACTATTTGAGGTGTTATATGTATTAATTTGGAGCAAAGTTGGAAGAAATATTGACAAACATAAATCAAATACTATCAACAGATCGTTTAATGATGTAACAGCAGTATCCATTGTTTTAAGTGGAATGCTATATTTAGTAGTAATATTCTGTGAGTTCTTTAATAAGAGCATAAGAACAAATTTATATGTTATTTGGATTATGTATATTTTAATGACTATTGCAGTATTGTTCAATTATTTAGCAGTTTATAATGCCAATAAAGAAACAAAAGAACTTGTTGAAAAAACATTTAATAAGAAAAATGACGGGAATGACACGAAAAAATAGGAGTACCCCTCCCAAAATTTGCTGTCATAGTGTCATTAACATAAAATCAGGTGGTGATATAATGGATAAAAAAGTAGGAAAAATAATAGAAGTGTTTATTCCTGATGAATATAACAATAATCAAAAAATAAATGTTATGGATTCCAATAAAATTGGTTTTAAAGTATTTTTAGAAGGTCAAATATTAGAAATAATACAAGAGCAAAATCAAGAAAACTCTAATATTTTTAGAGATGATTTTGTTATAATTAATAAACAAATTATATCTAATAGGGAATTTATAGATATAGAGAAGTATTATGGTGATGATTATGAATAGTGAAGAATTTGATAAAGTTGGATTATATCCACATAATATAGAATCATATAAAAAAATAAAAGAAGCATTTGATAAAGGAGAAAAAGCTGTAGGAATAGTCCACGCAACGGGTACAGGTAAAAGTTATAATGCTTTACAACTTGCTTATGAAAATAGAGATAAAAAAATAATATATATTACACCATCACTTGGGATTATAGAACATATTAATAAAATAATAGAAACTAATCCAAATTTAGATTTAAGACGAGATTTTCCTAATTTAGAATTTAGAACTTATCAAAGCTTCATTAATATGAGTGAAGAAGAATTAAAAAATCTTAATGTCGATTTATTAATTGTAGATGAATTTCATCATCTTGGTGCACCAATTTGGGGTGCAAGAGTTAACAAAATTGTAGAGACACATGAACATATGCAAATATTTGGGATGACAGCTTATACTATTAGAGATAGAGGAACAGCATATGAAAGGGATATGGCAAATTTAGAAACCGATGAGTTATTTTCAAATAAAATTGTTAGCAGATATGATTTATGTGATGCAATGATTGACGAATTATTACCTCAACCAATTTATAGAACAGCATATATTAATTTGTTAGAATTAGCACAAGAAATAGAAGAAAAAGTTAAACTAATGGATGTTTTTTCAGATGAATACAAAGAATATATAGAGATGCTTGATAGTGCTAAAAAGAGAATTGCTGAAGCACCTAGTATCCCAGAGTTAATAAGAAAAAATATTAAGAAAAATGGAAAATATATTTATTTTTGTCCTCCATCAAGTGAAGCAGGGGTAAATGATATTGAAACTATAAAAAAAGAAGCAATGGAATGGTTTAGACAATTTGTTTCAGAAGAAGATATCATTTTTTATGAAACAACAAGTGAGATGGGAACTCTTGGTAAACAAAACAGAGATGCTTTTTATAATGATAGAACTTTAGATGGCGAAAGTGCAGATGGAAAATTAAAAATAATGTTTGCAATTAATCAATATAATGAGGGTATTCATGCACCTAATATTGATGGAGTCATAATGGGACGTGGTACTTCATCAGACATCGTTTTTTTTGAACAATTAGGTAGAGCTTTATCAGTTCGCGGAAATACTAAAGTAGAATATGAAAGACTTGAAAAATATGATATTAGCGATTTATTAAAGCTATGCAAAGATAGAGATATTTTAATAGGTGAAAATGTTACCAAAGAAGAAATAATACAAAAATTAATAGCTCCTATAGTAATTGATTTAACAAATAATTTTGAATTTATAAGACAATTAGAAAATGATTTAAAAGATCGTATTAAAGAGATTCAAATTAAAGGAAATGGAATTAAAACAGAAAAAAATTTAAGAGAAGTTGCGTTTGATATTGATATTTTAAATAGTGATTTATTCGAAATGTTATCTAATTTAAGAGATAGATTAGCACCATTAAATTGGGAAGAAATGTTTGTATTAGCAGAAAAGTATTATTTATATTATGGCAATTTAGAAACACCTCAAAGATTTAGAACGAAAAATGGTATAGATTATGATGAAAATGGTATAAGTTTAGGAGTTTGGATTGGAAATCAAAGGCGTCGATACAAAGACCAAAAGTTATTCGACGAACAAATAGACAAACTATTAAGTATAGGAATGAATTTTAAAGCAAAATTTTTTATAAGACCTTGGGAAGAAACGTACGAACTTGCAGAAAAATATTATTTGCATTATGGTAATTTAGAAATTCCATTATCTTTTAAAACAACAAATGGTATAGATTATGACGAAGATGGCATAAGCTTAGGAAATTGGATTGGAACGCAAAGAAATAGATATAAACATAATAAACTACCTAATGATAAAATTCAAAAACTATTGAAAATTGGAATGGTATTTCATATGTCAGTATCAAATGGCGATGAAATGCTCGAACTCGCTGAGAAATATTATTTGCATTATGGAAATTTAGAAGTGTCTGTAGGTTTTAAGACATTAAATGGAATTGATTTTGATGAGAATGGTTATAAACTTGGTAGTTGGATACAAGATCAAAGAGAAAAATATCAAAATAATAGAATGTCTGACAAAAGATATAAAAAATTATTAAAAATAGGAATGAGATTTGAGTCAACATTTCACGATGATCATTGGAATGAAATGTATTCCTTAGCAGAAAAATATTATCTACATAATGGAGATTTAGAGATACCATTCCATTTTAAAACGAAGAATGGAATTGAATATGATGAAAACGGCATTGCCTTAGGGCGTTGGATTAGCGATCAAAGACAAAACTATAAAAAACAAAAAATATCTGAAGATAGAATACAAAAACTTTTAGAAATAGGTATGATATTTACAGCAATACTTGATAAAAAAGCATGGAATGAATGGTATAATTTAGCAAAAAAATATTACTTACATTATGGCGATTTAAGAATACCACAAAAATTTCAAACTATAAATGGAATTGATTATGATGAAAATGGAGTTAAATTAGGGACTTGGATTGCTACTCAAAGAAGTAGATATAATTCAGATAAAATGCCAAAAGAAAGAGCCGAAATGTTAGAGTGTATTGGAATGGTATGTAATGTTAATAAAAATTGGGAGAGCATTTGTGAAATATGTATACAAAATGGATTGGATTTTAATAAATTAAAGAAAATTATAAGTAATATTTCCGTTCAAGAATTTCAATCTAAAATAGTTTTTTTAGAGTCAAATAATACACCACTAATAAATGAAGATGGAATACTACACGAGATATTTTCTATGAGTAGTATAAATATGGAAGCAAAATATGGTATAAGTTTAGAAAATCTAATTAAGCAATACTATATTGATTCTTCAAAGAAAAAAGGTGTTTAAAATGTTTTTTAAAAAATATTTAGATGAATTTTATTATAATTTAGTAGTAGATAGTTATGATGAACTATATTTAGATAATTTAGATGAAGATAGTTTTATAAAAATATATAAAATATTTAAGAAATATAATTTTTATTTTATAAACGATATAATTTTAAAATATTTAGAGATATTTCAAATGAATGATACTTATGTAGAAAGTGAAATTCTAAAATTAAAAGAAAAACTTGGAAGTAATTATATATATGAAATTGGTAATAATATCTCATATTTAAATGAAATAATTAATAATCAGGTATTTGATGATTAATTATATGAGGAGGTAAAAGTATGATAGAAAAAGATTTTAAAAATGTTGTTGAAGATATTAAACAACGAATAAGCAACACTCAATACGAAATTTTTAAAAATGCTAATATGAATTTGTTAAAACTATATTATTCTATTGGTAAAACAATTAATGAAAATTCAAGTTGGGGGAACAAATTTATTGATGAATTAGCAGTAGAACTTAAAATAACATTCCCAAATATTAAAGGATTTTCAGTAAGAAACTTAAAAAATATGAAGAAATATTATATTGAATGTACTAAAAGCGAAAAAGTGCAGATGACGTCTGCACAAATTCCGTGGTCGCATAATATGCTTATTTTAGATAAAATTAAAGATAATGACAAAAGAATTTGGTACATGGAGCAAACATCAATAAATGGGTGGAGTTATGATATTTTAGCATTTCAAATAAAGAGCGAATTATATGAAAGACAAGTTTTAGGAGATAAACCAAATAACTTCAACAAATCATTACCTAAACCTCAAAACGAATTAGCAAAAGATATGATGAAAGACCCTTATATTTTAAATTTAACAGGATTAAAGCAAAATTATATTGAAACAGAATTAGAACAAGCTATGGTTGAAAAAATTAAAACTGTATTATTAGAATTAGGAAATGGTTTCTCTTTCGTTGGAAATCAATATAAATTAGAAGTTGGAAATAAAGAATATTTTATTGATTTGTTATTTTATCACACAAAATTACATTGCTATATAGTTGTTGAATTAAAGAATACCGAATTTAAACCTGAATATGCAGGAAAAGTTAATTTTTACTTATCAGCAGTTGATGATGTTATCAAAGATGAGCAAGATAATCCAAGTATTGGGATAATACTATGTAGAGAAAAAGATAAAATTTCGGTTGAATATGCCTTAAAAGATATAAATAAACCTATTGGTGTAAGTTCTTATGAAATATCTAAATATTTGCCTGAAGATATATTAAACTCTTTGCCTACTGAAGAAGAACTTAATTTGCATATGGATGTAATAGAATAGATAAACTAGGAGAGTGAAGAATGGGAGATTTAATGCAATTAATAAAAACATATGGAGTAAATATCACGTTAATTATTGTATTTATAATTGGCATAATATATTTTTTAAAATTCATTATAGAAAGATTGATAGATAACATACTTTCATCTAAATACTCCAAAAAAGTTGTTGATTATGAAAATACAATTAATAGAAGGACAATGGTATATAAAATACTCCTTGAAAAAGAATTAGAGTTTTATAGTATTTATTTTTCATATGCTAGTAGTTTAGTTACTGATATACAGGATGTTCAATATAATTATGATAATTCATTAACTGATAATGAATATCTTGAATCGTTAAGAAAATATATTTTAAAAATATTAGAACTTATACCTAAATTGAAGCACGATAATTTACTTTATGAGTGCTACTGTGATAAAAAAATTCGCTTTGAAATAACAAAATTAATTGTTATGCTACAAGAGAATTTTGCAACTAAAGTAGATATTATGATGAGCAAATCAAACAAAAAAAAGAAGTATAAAGAAGAAATCCATAAAATGTGTGATGAAATAATAATGCAATTAGCATTAATTTCAACTATTATACAAACAAGAGAAACTGAAATGTTAGAAAAATAAAATATCAAATTTTTAGGTAGCATTTAGGTAGCAAAATTTTAAACTTTTATATTTATACTTTAATTTATTTTAATCAAAATTGGGAAAAAATAAATAAAATATAAGGAAAAATAAAGGTTTTAAAATTTAATAAAGCAAAATTTAATAGCCCCCTGAAGGAGCACGATATTATGTGCTCCACTTTTTTTGCCCTTTATTTATAATGGTTTGCAAGATTTAAAAATTTTCAAAATCGTGTTTAGGTGCTATTTAGGTGCTAAAATACATAAAAAAGAATGGTAAGCCCATGTGAGCCTACCATTTTTTCAATATTTATAAAGACATTTCAATATCTTCTTTTGTATCTTCTATATCACATTGTAAGGACTTATCAATATAGTCTTCTTCTTCAATAGAATTTATTTCTTGTAGAGTGCTTTTATTGATGAGTTTTACTATATCTTCAAGTTTATTTTGATACATGTGTGAATAAGTGTTTAATGTTTCATCAATTTTAGTATGACCTAGATATTTTGCTACTAGAGTGATACTGGCACCATAATTGATTAAAAATGAGGCACAGGAATGCCTAAAATCGTGTACTCGAATTTGTTTAACTTCAGCAAGTTTACAATTTTTATTTTTTCTAGTTCTAATAGCATCTTTAGGAATAGGCAATTCATTTCCAAAAACAAACCTGTTTAGTTGTCAATGATGTGACACCTAAATAAGTGGTAAAAAATATTAATTTGG